>CAVHCH010000068.1:0-12082 GCA_963634265.1 Bacteroidaceae bacterium
GGCAAAGCCCCTCCCCTACGCACTCTCATGATACGCTTCCGTAGGGGCGGACGCCCCTGTCCGCCCAATGCACCACACCCCCGGCAGGGCACACAGGCCCTGCCCTACAAAAAATATATTATTGTAGGGCGGCACCCATGTGTGCCGCCGACCACCGCACTTCTTGTAATGTGTCATTGCGAAGCCAGTGACCGAAGTCACTGGCTGTGGCAATCCGTAACCCCCGTCCCCAAATACCTTTTCACTCTTCACTTTTCACTATTCACTCAAAATTGGCTCCCCTGCGTAAGGGGAGCTGTCACGGCGAAGCCGTGACTGAGGGGTCGACCACCGCACTACTTGTACCCGTCCGTAGGGGCCGATGCCCACATCGGCCCGTCTCACCGCACCCCTTGCTCCGTACAAAAACCGCCCCGCAGCCAAGCTGCGGGGCGGCCCCATCCTTATTGAATCTTCGTAACCTTATACCCCGCGCCCTCCACGGCCTTGCGCAGGCTATCGTCCGTGACCTCCGCCCCGGCTGTGACGGCGGCGGTCTTTTTCTCCAGGTCCACATGGGCGCTGACCCCGGGCAGGGCGTTCAGCGCACTCTCCACATGGGCCACACAGTGGGCACACATCATGCCCTCAACAGTCAAAGTTCTGTTCATACCGTTTTCCTCCTGATGGATAGTCCGATTTTCTTTTGCTGCTTTTTCCTCTGTTACCGGGCAGACAGGCCCCTTCCACAGCCGCAGCCGCAGAGCGTTCGTCACCACGCACACAGAGCTGAGGCTCATAGCCGCGGCGGCGATCATGGGATTCAGCGTAATGCCCAGCGCCGGGTACAGTACGCCCGCGGCCACGGGAATGCCGATGGCGTTATAAATAAACGCCCAAAACAGATTCTGCCGAATATTCCGGATCACCGCGTGGGACAGCTCCGTGGCGGTGACAATGTCCCACAGGGAGCTGCGCATAAGCACCACATCTGCCGACTCAATGGCGATGTCCGTACCCGCGCCGATGGCAAGGCCCACATCCGCCCGGGCCAGGGCCGGGGCATCGTTGATGCCGTCGCCCACCATGACGGTGCAGCGTCCCTCGTTTTGGAGCTTTTCCACACACGCAGCCTTATCCGTGGGCAGCACCTGGGCCAGGACCCGCTCCACGCCCACCTGCCGGGCAATAGCCTGAGCGGTAATCTCATTGTCGCCCGTCAGCAGCACCACCTCCCGGCCCGCCGCCTGGAGCGCTTTAATAGCAGCGGCGCTGTCCGGCTTCACCACATCCGCCACGGCGATAAGCCCCAAAAGCTGGGTCTCCCGGGCAAAATACAGCGCCGTTTTTCCCTGCTCCGCCAAGGCTCGGGCTGTTTCCGCCACCGCCTGGGTGTCCACCCCGCAGCGGGTCATGTAGTCCAGGTTTCCGGCGTGGATCGTAGCGCCGTCCAGCACGGCCCGCACCCCGCCGCCGGGCACGGAGGTGAAGTCCGTTACCGGGGAGAGCGCCAGCTCCCGCTCCTCCGCCGCCTGGCCGATAGCCACCGACAGCGGGTGCTCCGAGGGTTTTTCCACCGAGGCTGCCACCTGCAAAAGTTCCGTTTCCGTGGTCCCGGCGCACACAATGTCCGTCACCCGGGGCTTGCCCTCCGTGACGGTACCGGTCTTGTCCAGCACCACCGTCTGAGCCTTGCCCAAAAGCTCCAGGCTCTCGGCGGATTTAATAAGGATGCCGCTCTGAGCGGCCTTGCCCGTGCCAACCATGATGGCAACGGGGGTCGCCAGCCCCAGTGCGCAGGGGCAGGAGATCACCAGCACCGCAATACCGATGGACAGGCAGAAGCGGATGCCCTGTCCCCCCACGAAATACCACAGCAGCGCCGAAACCAAAGCGATACCGATGACCACCGGCACAAACACCGCGCTGATGCGGTCCGCCAGCCGGGAGATAGGCGCCTTGGACGATGCCGCCTCCTCCATGAGCCGCACGATCTGCGACAGCGTGGTGTCGCTGCCTACGCGCCGGGCCTCCAGCTCCAAATAGCCCGAGAGCACCACCGTGGCCGAGGACACCACAGCCCCCTCCGCCTTTTCCACCGGCAGGCTCTCGCCGGTAAGGGCGGATTCATCTACCGAGGCGGTGCCGGAGGTCACCACGCCGTCCACGGGGATCTTTCCCCCCTGACGGACGATAACGGTGTCCCCGGCCACGATCTCCTCCGCCGGGACCGTGACCTCCTGGCCGTCCCGGCGCACCACGGCGCTGTCCGGTGCCAGGCGCAGCAGGGCGGAGATGGCCCCGGTGGTCTTTTTCCGAGACCGCTGCTCCAGGTACTTGCCCACGGTGACCAGCGTGAGGATCATGCCCGCCGACTCGAAATACAGGTCCGGCATCCCCTCAATTCGTCCCGCAATCAGCAGGCCCATCTCAATGAGCGAGTACACCAGCCCCGCCGCCGCGCCCAGGGCCACCAGCGAGTCCATGTTGGGGCTCCCCTGGAAAAGCCGGGAAAAGCCCACGGTGAAGTAAGCCCGGTTCAAAACAAGGATGGGCAGCAGCAGTACAAGCTCCGTTATGGCCATAGCCAGGTGGTTTTCGTGGAAAACCATCGGCACCGGCAGGCCCATCATGTGCCCCATGCTGATGTAAAACAGCGGCACCAGGCACACGGCGGACCACAGGAGCCGCCGCCCCATGCGCCTGACCACCTCATCCTGCTGCTTGTCCGGGGCCAGGTCATTGGCGTCCGCCTCCCGTGCGCCGTACCCGGCCCGGATCACCGCGTCGATGATCTCCTGAGACGACACCTGGCTCTCGTCGTAGCTGGCGTTCAGCCGCCCCAGCATCAGGTTCACCGCCGCCGACTGCACTCCCGGCAGCTGCGACACCGCCCGCTCCACATGGGCCGAGCAGGCGGCGCAGGTCATACCCGTCACGGCAAATTGTTTCGTCATAAAACGCACCCTCCTTTACTTCATGAGCTTTTGCAGCGTGGTCACCAATTCGTCGATGACCTCGTCGTCCCCCCGGCGGATGCCGTCGGCCACGCAGGTGCGGATGTGGGTAGCCAGCAGCTCCTTGCTGAAGCTGTTCAGCGCCGCATTCACCGCCGAGACCTGCACCAGAATATCCGTGCAGTAGGCGTCCCTTTGCAGCATATCCCGCAGGCCCCGCACCTGTCCCTCGATACGGCTGAGGCGGTTTGCCAGGCTCTTCTGCTCCTCCGGGGAGCGGTGCTTGGTTTTCTGATGGCAGCAGCAACAATCCATTTTCATATACCTCCTGGGGGTATTTTTCAAGATGGCGTCATTATATACCCCCCAAGGGTATTTGTCAACGCTTATCTTTCGGTTTGCAGAAAATAGCCATGACCACGCCGAAAACCACCGCCGCCGCGATGCCCCCGGAGGTGGCGGTAAGCCCCCCGGTGAGGGCGCCCAGAACGCCCCGCTCCGCCACGGCCTTCTCCACCCCTTTAGCCAAGGAGTAGCCGAAGCCCGTCAAGGGCACCGTGGCCCCGGCGGCGCCCCAGTCCACCACGGCCTGGTACAGGCCCATAGCCTGGAGCAGCACCCCGGCCACCACATAGCCCGTGAGGATCCGGGCGGGGGTCAGCTGGGTCTTGTCGATCAGGATTTGTCCGATGGCGCAGAGCACGCCGCCGCAGAGGAATGCGTGAAGATATTGCATATCAATTCTCCTTTTCCGATGAGATCACCACCGCGTGGCAGATGCCGGGGATGCTCTCCCCCTGGAAGGACGAGGTGGGCGAGAGCAGGGCCCCGGTGGGGGCAAAGAGGACCTTTTTCCACCGCCCGGCCCGGATGCCGCCCAGGATATACCCGTTGAGCACCGCCGCCGAGCAGCCGCACCCGGAGCCCCCGGCGTGCATATCCTGCTTTTCCCGGTCGTAGAGCAGCAGCCCGCAGTCGGTGTAGCGGTCCCCCAGGTCCATCCCGTCCTCCCGGAAGAAGTCGCACACGATGTCGTGTCCCAGCTCCCCCAGGTCGCCGGTGACGATGAGGTCGTAGTCCCCCGGCCCCGTGTGAGTCTCCCGGAAAACCGCCGCCAGCGTGTCATAGGCCGCCGGAGCCATAGCCGCGCCCATGTTGTTCACATCCTTGATGCCCATGTCGATGATGCGCCCGCAGGTGACATGGGTGATATAGGGCCCGTCCCCCTGCCGGGCCAAAATGCAGCAGCCGGAGGCCGTGGCCGTCCATTGGGCGGTGGGGGTGCGCTGGTTGCCGTAGAGCACGGGCATACGGTATTGCCGCTCGGCGGTGCAGAAATGGGAGCTGGTCATGGCGGCCACAATGGAGGCAAACCCGCCGTCAATGAGCATCGCCCCCAGGGACAGGCTCTCCCCCATGGTGGAGCAAGCCCCGTAAAGGCCGTAGAATGGGATGCGCAGCTCCCGCAGGCTGAAGGAGGTGCCGATGCACTGGTTCAGCAGGTCCCCGGCCAGCACACAGTCCAGATCGTCCGGGGTGATCCCGCCCTTTTCCATGGCTTTGCGCAGGGCGAACTGCTGCATGGCGGACTCGCCCTTCTCCCAGCTTTTCTGTCCGAAGTAAGCGTCGGCGTTCAGCTCGTCAAAATACCCGGCCAAAGGCCCCCGCCCCTCCTGCTTGCCGCCAATGTTGGCGTAAGAAAGCACACTCACCGGCTCCGAAAGCCGCACCGTCTGCCGCCCCAATCGTTTTGAGGTCATAATTTCATCTCCTCATAAAAATATACCCCTATTGTGCCGCCTTTTCCCCAAAATATGAAAAAATCCCAATCGCCGCCGAAAAAGAGAATAGATGAAAACGGAAAGCAAATTAAAAACTTAAAAATCCGTAGGGGACGATGCCCACATCGTCCCGCCCCACCGCACCTCCTTTTACCGTCCGTAGGGGGCGGCGTCCCCGACGCCCCGCCCTACCGCACTATCATCCCATCCGTAGGGGCGGGGTTCTACCCCGCCCGCACGCACCAGCCCCACAAATCCGTAGGGCGGGGTGCCCTCACCCCGCCGCCCGATAACCACCGCCCCATGTAAAAACCCATGTCATTGCGAGGCCAGTGCGCACACTGGCCGTGGCAATCCGTACTCCAAAGGCTCCCCTGCGCAAGGGGAGCTGTCACGGCTTCGCCGTGACTGAGGGGTCGCCCCACCGCACCCCTTGTAACGCACACGGCGGGGTGTGGTCACCCCGCCCTACAAAAATATCGGCCCTCTTGCCTAAAAGGAGCTGGCGCGAAGCGCCTGAGGGGTCGCTGCACCGCACTATCAATAATGCGCCCGTAGGGGCCGATGCCCACATCGGCCCGCCACCCCCGCACCTCATGTAACGCACGCGGGCGACCGCAAGGGTCGCCCCTACGCACCATCTTTCCCCTTTCCTCTTTCCACTAAAAACGGCGGGGCCTCGCCCCGCCGGAAAAATGTCTTATATTCTTTTACATCCTCGACTCCATGACCGCCAAGATCCCCGTTTCCACGCTGATCCCGGCCTCCCCCTGCCACTGGTTGCTGACCCCGATGGGGAAGGTGTTGGTCACGGTGACTTCGTTTAACTCATACTTGGTGCCGTGGATGCTGACCCCGGTACACCGATCGCTCAAAGCCAGCACCGACAGCGACCACCCCTCCCGGCGCGGCACGGTGACAGTCCCGGCGCTGAACACGGTGATCTCATTTTCCCTGTCCAAGATCCGCACCCGCGCCCCGTGGGCCACGGCAAAGGCCGCCGCCTGGAGGTTCCCCAGCAGGTGGTCCAGCCGCCCGCCCAGGGCGCAGTAAAGCCAAATTTCCTTACACCCCTGCGCCACGGCGTGGCGGATGGCGGCCATGGTGTCGGTATCATCCTTCTCCACAGGCAGGTCCAGCCGGGGCACATTCCCGGGCAAAGGCCCGGTGTAGGAATCGAAGTCCCCCACCAGCAGGTCGGGCCGCAGCCCACACTCCGTCAAATATACATATCCCTTGTCGCAGGCGATGATATACCCGCATTTTTCAATGTCCGTCAAGGGCGAAAATTTCCCGCCGGAGACGATAGCCCAAGGTTTTTCCATTGTAGATCCCTCCTGTTAAAAACTGCCGATGGGAATGGAGCCGTCGTCCGTCCCCTTTTCCACGCTCTGAATTTGCAGCCAGTAGGTGCTGCCGTTTTCCATCTGCACCTGCACCCGGTCCCCGGCCTTGTGGCCCAGCACCGCCCGCCCCACCGGGGACTCCTTGCTGATAAGTCCCTTCAAGGCGTCCTGGCGCAGGGTGGTGACCAGGGTGATGCGGCGGGTCTTTCCCGTGTTCTCCATGAGAATTTCCACCGTGTCATAGAGCCCGGCGGTGGTCTCATCAGACTTATCCTCAATGACCTTGGCGGTTTTTATCATCCGCTGGAGATAGCGGATGCGGCTGTCGTTGCGGTTTTTCTCCTGCTTGGCACACTTATATTCAAAGTTCTCGCTGAGATCGCCAAAGGCCCGGGCGGTCTGCACATCCTCAATGAGCTTAGGCCGCAGCTCCCGGGTGCGGTAGTCGATCTCCTCCTGCATTTTTTGCAGGTCGCTTTTGGTCAGTTCGTCGTACACGGTGATTCCTCCTCTATGATTTTCGCAAGAATGTCCAGGGCCTGGGGCAGACGCTGTAGGTCCAGGCCGGAATAGTTTACCACCAAAGTGTGCCGCCGGACGGCTCGGCGGTCGTGGTAGTAGTCCGACAGCATAGCCAGGCGCACCCCGGCCTCCGCGGCCCGGTTTTGCAGCTCCCGGTCCGGGAGTTTCGTTTGCAGCTCCGCCAGGAAATGCAGCCCCGCGTCCTGCCCGGTGATCTGCACCCGCCCCGCCAGGGGACCCTGCAAAAAGTCCGAGATCACTCGGTCCCGCTTTTGTCGGTAACGGGTGCGCATACGCCCCAGGTGCCGCTCGAAATGGCCCTGCTGCAAGAATTTTGCCAGGGTGTACTGCTCGAACCCCGAGACCGTGCAGGCGTAGAACCCCAGCTTCTCCTGGTAGCGCTCCAGGAGCCGGGGCGGCAGGATCATATAGCTGATGCGGATGGACGGGGCGATGGTTTTAGAAAAGGTGTTGAGGTAGATAACGCACTGGTTCTCATCCGTAGAATATAGGGTAGGGATGGGGCGGCCCACGAAGCGGAACTCGCTGTCGTAGTCGTCCTCCAGAATGTACCGCTCCGGCTCCTCCGCCGCCCAGCGCAGCAGCTCCCGGCGGCGGCCAATGGGCATGACGGTGCCGGTGGGATAGTGGTGGGTGGGCGAGATGTGGACAACCTGGGCCGGGTGGCGGCGCAGCTCGGAAACGGACAGGCCCGCCTTGTCGATGCCTATGCGCTGGACGGGGACCTGGTTGCTCTCGTAGATGGCGGCGATCTTGCTGTAACCGGGGTCCTCCACGGCGTAGCACTTGTCCCGGCCCAGGAGCTGGATCAGCAGGTTATACAGCAGCTCCGTGCCCGCGCCCACGATGATCTGCCCCGGGTCCACCTGCATGCCCCGGAACTGGCGGAGGTATCCGGCGATGGCCAGGCGCAATTCCGACGCGCCGTTATAGGGGGCGGCGCGCAGCAGATCCTTGTCCTGCTCCAGGATGGTTTGGCGCATGAGCTTGGCCCAGACGGTAAAGGGAAAGTAGGACGGGTCCATGGCCCCGGAGGCAAAATCCAGGAGCCAGGCCCGGGGTCGGGCGGTGAGATCGGTGCCATTTGCAGTGAAATCCGGGGAAGAAACGGTGAAGTCAAAAGTGCCGTTGGCGGTGAAGTTCGGACACCCAAAAGGTGCAGTTTGTCTCGGCTGGGGCGGGCGCTCCACCGGGGCCACGAAATACCCGCTTCGCTGCCGGGCGAGGATGTACCCCTCCGCCAGGAGCTGCTCATAGGCATTTTTCACGGTGATGATGCTGACCTCCAAATGCTGGGCCAGCATCCGCTTGGAGGGCAGGCGCTCCCCGGCGCGCAGCCGCCCCGCCAGAATGTCCTCCCGGATGAAGCGGTAGAGCTGCTCGTAGAGGCTCTCTTTTTCCTTTTTTTCAAGTGTGTAGGTCAGCATGGCCCCTCCAACTGGTATTATCAAAGAATATCATTATGGTTATTTTAATATATCCAATTTATACTATAATACGGTCACAGGAAAAAAGCAAGAGGTGAATTTTTATGAAAGATATGCGTATTCGTAAAATGGTATTCGCGGCGCTGATGGCGGCGCTGACTTATGTGGCCACCATGGTGGTGCAGATCCCCTCCCCCATGCAGGGCTATGTGAACCTGGGCGACTGCTGCGTGCTGCTCAGTGGCTGGACGCTGGGGCCCTGGTGGGGCGGCGCGGCGGCTGGTATCGGGTCTATGCTGACGGACCTGCTCAACGGCTATGCCCACTATGCGCCGGGCACTTTTGTGATTAAGGGCTGCATGGCTATTGCGGCGGCGCTGCTGGCTAAGGCCATGGGCAATAAGGCTGCGGGCTATGCCGTCAGCGGCGTGGTGGCGGAGGTCATCATGGTGGTGGGCTACTTCGGCTACGCGGCCCTGCTGCTGGGCAAGGGCATCGGCGCGGCGGCCAGCATCCCCGGCAACCTGGTGCAGGCGGCCATGGGCCTGGTCATCGGTTTGGTGCTTTTCTTCCTGCTCAAGCGCAGCAAGGCACTGGACAAACTGGCTTTACAGTGATACACTGCATATAGACGGACCGACAGGAGTTCCGCTCCTGCCGGTCATCGTTTTGTCGGATGATATGAAAGGAAGTTGAGATCATGGCCGGAACCGTGCATGAATTGGAACAGAAGGACCTGTTTTGGCAGGTGCAGAGCGAGGCCGCCCGGGCGGCACAGCAGCTTATCGACGAGGCGCACCTGCACCAGGGGCAGATCGTTGTGGTGGGCTGCAGCACCAGTGAGGTGGTGGGCCGCCGGGTGGGCAGCTGGTCCACCCCGGAGATCGCCCAGGCCATTTTTAACGGGCTGAACGGCGTGTTTGCCCCCCAGGGCATTTACATCGCGGCCCAGTGCTGCGAGCATTTGAATCGGGCTCTGATCGTGGAATACGAGTCGGTGCGGGGCGCGGAGATCGTGAATGTGAAGCCCCAGCCCAAGGCGGGCAGCTCCTTTGCCACCGCCGCGTACAACAGCTTCCGCCAGCCGGTGGCCTTGGAGGAGATCAAGGCCGACGCAGGCCTGGACATCGGCGGAACGCTCATCGGGATGCACCTGAAGAAGGTGGCCGTGCCGGTGCGGCTGGACCAGAATCACATCGGCAGCGCCATTGTGCTGGCGGCCCGGGTGCGGCCCAAGTTCATCGGCGGCGAGCGGGCCATTTATGACGAGAGCTTGAAGGATGGATACCCGGATTTTGCGTGAGTTTTGAATAGGGAACGACCGGCCTGGTGGCCGGTCGTTTTTTCTGGGGTGGTGCGGGGAGCGACCCTTCCATCACGGCGTTGCTGTGCCAGCTTCCCTTTAGGCAAGGGGGCCTTTGGGGCGCAGCAAGAAGTGCTGGGGCCGACCCCTCAGTCACGGCTTCGCCGTGACAGCTCCCCTTGCGCAGGGGAGCCTTTGGGGACGGGGGATGCGGATGTCCCTGTTGCGGTGCCCAAAATTTCTGCGCTGCCTTACGGCGGACGCTTGAAATTTTGACCGCGGCCACTCGCTCATCTCGCTTCTTCTGCCACTGGCAGCGCTCGATTCGCTCCCCACGACCAGCGTTCGCGCTGGTCTCGCAATGACATTGTTTTTTACATGGAGTGCGATGTTCGGCGGGGTTGACTGGGAACTTTTTCCACGCGATGACTTGAGGAAAGTAAAACACCGTCTGCCCCGCACGGAATCCCTCCACCAACCTTCGGTTGGTCCCCCTCCCTTTAGGCAAGGGAGGCAACGGGTTTCCGGGGGTGCGGTGCAAGTCCGGGCGGCGGGCTGAGGGCAGCCCGCCCTACGGAAGCGCAGCAAGAAGTGCTGTAAACGGGGCGTCGGGGACGCTGACCCCTACGGATGGGTTGATTGATAGTGCGGTAAGGCGGGCGACCGCGAGGGTAGCCCCTACGGGGGGTACATGAAGTGCGGTAGATACGGGTCGTCGGGGACGCCGACCCCTACGGAGTTTTGGCAAGAAGTGCGGTGGGGCGGGACGATGTGGGCATCGTCCCCTACGGGTGCATTATTGGCGTGGTGGGGCGGGTGCAAAAAAGACAGCGCGGGGGGCGCTGTCTTTTTATCTTTTTAGGCCAGGAAGCCTTTTAGGATGGTTTCTTCGGCTTCTTCGGGGGTGAGGCCCAGGGTCTCCAGTTTTAGGAGCTGGTCGCCGGCGATCTTGCCGATGGCGGCTTCGTGGATCAGCTGGGCGTCGGGGCAATTGGCGGTGATGGCGGGGATGGACTCGATATGGGCGTGGCCCATGATGATGGAGTCGCACTGGACATGGCCGAAGCACTGGCTATTGCCCACCATCACCGGGTGAAAGACCTGCTTGGAATCGTCCTGGGCGACAGAGCGGGAGATGACCCGGCCCTTAGCGTCTTCGCCGTTGAGCTCGATGTGCATATCGCTCTCGGCCTCCTGCTTGCCGTGGGTCAAGAGGCGCTCGGTGACCACCACCTCGCTGCCCTTTTCGCAGTAAAAGCGGGTGTCACGCTTGGTGGAGTCGATGCCGCGGATTTGAATGGTATCCATCTGCATGGTGGAGTTTTCGCCCAGGTGGACGATGGTTTGGGGGTTCATCACATTGCGGCCGGTCTCGCCGGGGGCGTCCTCGCCGTAGTGCTTTTCGGAATAGTGGACGCGGCTGTTTTTGCCGATGTGGAAGGTGTGCACGCCGTCGTGGCGGCTTTCGTTGCAGCCGGAATTGTGGATGCCGCAGCCGGCGACGATCTCCACATCGCAGTCATCGCCCACATAAAAATCGTTATACACCATCTCGGAAAGGCCGGTCTTGCTGATGATGACGGGGATGTGGCACTGCTCGCCCTTGGTGCCGGGCTGGATGCGGATGTCGATGCCCTGCTTGCCGTCGGTCTTGGGGGTGATCTGGATATGCTCGGTGGACTGGCGGGCTTCGCAGCCGCTGTCCTTGCGGATATTGAAGGCGCCTGCGGGCTTGCCGGTGAGATCGGCGATCTTCTCCAGCAGCTTGGCGTCGATGTCGGTAATCATAGCTTGACCTCCTTTTTCTCCAGTACCGGGCAGCCGCCCAGGGTGTCCGCCAGGATCAGGGGGAAGATCTCTTCCGTGGTGCCCCGGTGGGCAATGGCGCCGCCGGAGACGACGATGATCTCGTCCGCCAGCTGGATGATGCGCTCCTGGTGGGAAATGATGATCATGGTGGAGCGGCCCTCTTTATGGATCTGCTCGAAGGTCTCCGTGAGGCGGGCGAAGCTCCAGAGGTCGATGCCGGCCTCGGGCTCGTCGAAGATCATAAGCTGGCTGCCCCGGGCCAGGATGGTGGCGATCTCGATGCGCTTGACTTCGCCCCCGGAGAGGGAGACATCCACCTCCCGGTCCAGGTAGTCATTGGCGCACAGGCCCACCTTCGTCAGGTACTGGCAGCAGCGGTCCTTGGAGAGCTTTTCGCTGCCGGCGGCCAGAAGAAGCAGGTCGTGGACGGTAATGCCCTTGAACCGGGGGGGCTGCTGGAAGCCGTAGCTGATGCCCAGGCGGGCGCGGTCGGTGATGGAGAGGCCGGTGATGTCTTGGCCGTTATAGAGGATTTGGCCGCCGGTGGGGTGGACCAGGCCCATGATGACCTTGGCCAGGGTGGTCTTGCCGCCGCCGTTGGGGCCGGTGAAGACCACCAGCTTATGGTCGGGGATGGTCAGGTCGATGTGGTTGAGGATGTCCACCGGGCCCTCCGGGGTGGAGACGCGGTAGCAGATGTCCTTGAGCTCTAACATGAAAAACTCCTCCTTTGAGGTTTTCTCGTGGGTAGTATAACGGGTTTTGCGGGGGAAATTGTGTGACAATTGCAACAAAATGCGGGTTTCGACACATTGGTCTCATCATTATAACAGAATGTGGGGGGAAAAGCAATGGACGCTGGGGGGATTTTACCTATTTTTCTGTAGGACTACAATACATATTGGACAAGAGAAAAAAGATATGAGGAATAGGGTCT
>CAVHCH010000069.1:0-4810 GCA_963634265.1 Bacteroidaceae bacterium
CGACCCCTCAGTCACGGCTTTGCCGTGCCAGCTCCCCTTACGCAGGGGAGCCTTTGGGGCCGAGGGTTACGGATTGCCACGACCAGCGTTCGCGCTGGTCTCGCAATGACAGGTTTTTTGCATGGGGTGGCGGGGCGTGATTTTTGCTTCTATATATATAACGGAGAAAGAGGCCGATTTTGGACACTTAAATTTGAAATTTTTTATTTTTGTAATATATGACAATTTATATGTACTTTATTTATTCAAAATAACGGCAAAACAAGGAAGACGGGACGGACACCTCTGCGTCCGTCCCTTCTTTCCTATTCTATTCATCCCCTGGGCAGGGCCTTTTGCAGCCAGTTTTTGCCGTCCACGAAGCGGGAGACGATGAACGAGGCCACATAGTCCCCGGAGGCGTTTATCATGGTGGCCGGGGGGTCAACCAGGTTGCCGATGGCTACCAGGATGGGGAACGCCAGCTCCATCTGCATGGGGAAGAAAAGGGAGCATATAATATACTCGCCTATGTAGCCGCCGCCCGGCACGCCGCTCATGCCCACCGACGACAGCACCGCCACCGCCACGATGGCCGCCAGGCTGCTCCAGCGCAGCTCCTGGCCGAACACGCCCCACACGAAGACCACCTTCAGCACGCAGCTAAAGCACGAGCCGTCCATGTGCATGGTGGCGCCCAGGGGTATGACCATTTCCGCCACATCCCGGCTGACGCCGGTGCGCTCCGCCGCCTCCAGGTTGGTGGGTATGGTCGCCACCGACGAGCAGGTGCCCAGGGACACGATGGCGGGCCGTCCGATGTGCCGCAGCATCACCCCCGGCCCCCGGCGTCCGCCGCCGAACCGGGCGAACAGCGGGAACGCCGTGAACACATACACCAGGCACAGGGGGTAATACACCGCCAGCGCCCGGCCATAGGCCCCGGCGATCTGGGGGCCATAGTCGGCCACCAGGTTGGCGAAGATGGCGAAAAAGGCCACCGGCGCGTAGTAGGTGATGAGCTTCACGAATTTTAGCATGACCTCCGTCATGCTGCCCAGCCACTTCGCCACCTGGGTCTCGGCCCCGCCCGCCATGTTGGCGGCAAAGCCGAAGAGCACCGAGAACACGATCAGCGGCAGCATGGCCTTGCGGCTCAGCAGGCCCGCGAAATCCTCCACGGTGAAGAAATTCACCAGCATCTCCGAGGCGGAGGCGTACTCGCCCATCTCCCCCGCCGGGATCTCCTGCCAGGGCGTCAGCACCGGCGGCACCAGCTTCATCAGCACGAACATAAGTACCGCCGCGATGGTCCCCGTGACCACGAACACCGCCACCGTGACGCCCATGATCTTCCCCGCCCGGCGCAGGCTGCCCATATTCGCCACGGCCCCGGCGATGGACACGAACACCAGCGGCACCACCACGCAGAACATCATGTTGATGAACACCGTGCCCAGGGGCTTCACCGCAGCCGCCGCGCCCGGCAGCAGCCAGCCGAACACGCAGCCGGCCAGCATAGCCAGCAGCATGACGGCCAGAAATCCATAGTTTTTCAGCACAGCTTTCTTTTCCATAGGCCCTCTCCTTTCCGCTCTCCACTCTATGTAGGCCCGGCGGGGCGGGTGTATGTCCGGCGATGAAAAAGGACGGGCCGGGAGCGAAAAAATATGGCTGTTTTTGAAAAAAAGAATTGACAAGCGTGGCCAAATATGGTAACATAGCTCTTGCCTGTTAGGGGTCACCTTATGGCGGCGTAGCTCAGTTGGCTAGAGCATGCGGTTCATACCCGCAGTGTCACCGGTTCAAATCCAGTCGCCGCTACCATGTTCCCCTGGGATGCGCGGCATCTCAGGGGAGCTCCCTTTCAGAAAAACGGCCCGTTGGTCAAGTGGTTAAGACACGGCCCTTTCACGGCTGTAACATGGGTTCGAGTCCCGTACGGGTCACCACTTCGGCAATCCGTATGGGTTGCCGAATATATGGAGGCTTAGCTCAGCTGGTTAGAGCGCCTGCTTCACACGCAGGAGGTCACTGGTTCGAGTCCAGCAGTCTCCACCAAAAAGCTCCTGATTTCGTCAGAAATCAGGAGCTTTTTTCGTTTATGCCGCTGAAAAATGATGCAGGTTTTTTGCGTTTTTTGCCCGACCCAAACGCTGACCCAAAAGCGGAAAGGACGGGAGAGGAGCGGGTAGTATTGTCTGCCCCTCCCCTGCCCTTTTGGGGTTACATGGCCCGGCTGATGACACTCCAGCTTTGGCAGGCGGCAGCCTTTAGCTGGGTTGGCGAGGAGCAGCCGTTCCGCTACCGCCTGCTCCAGACAGTTGTTCCGCAGCGTGTGGATGCCCCGCACCACCCGGGTGCTGAGGCCCTTGTCTTTCACCTGGATGCGGCCGGCCAAACCGTTCCCGGCTTCAGGGGTCCGTAGAAGTAGCTGGCCGTGGCGCCGCCGTCGATAAGGAATGTAGAGCCCGTGATAAAAGCGCCCTTATCGCTCATGAGCAGCTCCGCCACATTGGCCACCTCGTCTGCCGTTCCGGGGCGCCCGGCGGGGCACTTGGCAAACATATTCTTGTAGAAGTCACCCCGCGGGCCGTTGAACTCGTCCAGGGCCAGGGGCGTGACGATGATACCGGGGGCGATGTCGTTGAGCCGCGCGCCCCGCTTGCCCCACTCCACAGCCTGGGCCATGACCCGCTTTTCGTTGCAGCGTTTCGCCAGCTGGTAGGCGTGGAGAGTGTCCCGAATGTTCTCCGGCTGCAAAAAGTCGATGGAAAGCAACTCCTCCGTGGGTGTTGTGGCAAGCTGTAGATCCTGCTCTGCCGTCAGGGCGGGCATCCGCCAGCCGGACTGACTGGAAATGGTCACGCCCACGCCGCCCTGGGCGATCACCTTGCCCACCTCCTCCAGCAGCACCGCCGTGCCGTAGAGATCGACCTTCAGAATAGCCTCAATAGGGGCCTGGCTGGGGGAAACACCCGCGGCGTTCACCAGCATTTGGATGGGGCCGTACTTCTGTCCCTCGGCAATCAGCGCTTTGATGGAGTCCCGATCAGACAGATCCATCTCCATAGGCGCCGCATCAAAGCCCGCCTCGTTCATGGTTTTGGCAATAGCCTGCGCGTTTTCAATTTTCTTGTCGCCCACAACGATTTTCATACCTGCGCCCATCCGGCGGGCGATAGCCATACCGATCTGCCCGGCGCCGGCCAGTAACATGACATTTTTCATGGGAAACCTCTCCTTTGATTCGTTGGCACTATTGTAACCGCTTTGCCGCCGGCAATCAATTTTGCTTTCAGGGCTTTCAGATAAGAAAAACTGATGTGAAAAGCGCTGCCCCGATCGGAGCAGCGCTTTTGTGTTATTCCGCGAACTGCGCTTTCAGCAGCTGGGCAAACTCCTCCACATAGTAGCCGGAATTGTCCTTTTTCCAGAAGGCGCAGTAGTTCCGCAGGATCGGTTCTTCTCCCCGCACCAATGGAAGCCGCACAACGGAGGTTCCCGTGGCGGGCAGGGCAGATGCACCCTCCACCGGAAGGAAGCCCTTGCGGGAGATCACCATCAGGCGGGCCTCCTCCATGTTTTCCGCATACAAAAATTCTCCCTGAAGCCCCACGATCGTCTGATAGTATTCCTGCTCCGTTTCTCTCTGTGCCGCAGACGCTATCAGAATGCAGGGAATGTTTTTCAGCTCCGCCGGAGTGATCTGAGAAAGCTGGGCCAGGGGACTGCGGGCGGAGATCTCCACATAGCTTTCGCGGGTAGTCAGCAGCAGATTCACATATTCGCCCGAGAAGGCCCTCCGCTGGTCGTTCAGGATCAGGTCTACGCCCTCCGAGCGCAGCATGGCGTACAGCTCCTCATGGTTGCCGTAAGTGACCGACACATCCACATCAGGATGCTTTTCCGA
Source organism: Bacteroidaceae bacterium (assembly GCA_963634265.1). Taxonomy (GTDB): domain Bacteria; phylum Bacillota; class Clostridia; order Oscillospirales; family Oscillospiraceae; genus Vescimonas. The sequence goes on from CAVHCH010000069.1 coordinate 3,893, forward strand.
AAACAATTCCAGCGCCCTGTGAAATTCGCCGCCGGTATAGCAGCGCAGATACCCGATCTTCAGCCTTGCCTGATCGCCCTTGGCAATTTTGGCAGCCTCGCTGCACATCCGTTCGTAGTCCGCCGTCAAGATCAGGCTCTTCTGATAGAAATATTCGCCTGCGGGCGTCAGGGTAAAGCTGCGGTTTTTCCGCTCCAGCAGCGGGAAGCCCAGTTCCCGCTCTAACGCCTGTATCTGTTGGGAAATGGCGGACTGCGAAATGAAATTTTCCTCCGCCGCCTCGGAAAAACTGTTCAGCCGAACAACGGATTGAAAGTATCTGAGCTGCTTCAGCATTTGCCCACCGCCTTTTATGATCGATTTTCTCCTGCACAGAGCTATATGCGTAGTACCCGGGGCGACCTTCGCCGAACACGGCACATGCGCAAGCCACATCTCCTCCAGGCACACAAAACGCTTGCCGCCGGCACCCTCGCAATGGAATTAAAGGGTCTATGAAAATCCGCCGGGTCGGGTTATTTTTCATACTGGTATAATTATAGCTGATTTTTCCGCTATAAGCAACCGGTCTATAGATTTGTACCGCATCTCCCTATCCTCGAAAACACACATGGACTGCGGTTTTGTAGAAAAAGTGAAGATGATCTGTAGGGAGAGAATGGTGCAGCAAAAAATAACACCATCCTTTCGGATAGGGATTTCCGGGGGCAAGCGACGAGGCTCGCTGGCGGCCCGGCCGGGCCGCCACACGCACGCGGGCACCAAAACATGCCACTGGCATGTTTTTCTCGCTGCGCTCGTGCCCTGTTCGAGTCTCTGCCCGCTAAACTAAAAAATAACACCATCCTTTCGGATGGTGTTATTTTTTGGAGCGGGCGACGAGGCTCGAACTCGCTACCTCGACCTTGGCAAGGTCGC
>CAVHCH010000070.1:0-14665 GCA_963634265.1 Bacteroidaceae bacterium
ATGCCACCGCCGCCACCGGCTGGTGGCTGGGGGACATTGGCCGGGCCTGGAACCTGGCCTCCGGCAGCGGCGAAGCCTACTACCACACGGCCATCCCCGTCATCTACTCCCCCAAGTTTTACACCCGGCGGCACGAGTGGATGGAAAAACGCAAGGAGCTGCTGATCCCCCTGTTTGAGGACCCGGACTTCATCGGCGCCATGCGCCGCCTGACGGACAGCTCCGAAAACTACGACCTGCGGGGCCGCCTGGACGGGGTGCTCTGTCCCACCCTGGTGGTGTCCTGCCAGGAGGACTATCTCACGCCCCTAAAGGAGCAGGAATACCTGGCGTCGCACATCCGCGACTGCCACCATGTGGTCCTGCCCAACTGCGGCCACGCCTCCATGTACGAGCAGCCCGCGCTGTTTGCCGCGCTCATCGCCGGATTCGCGGGCCTTGGCAACACGAAATTTGACATTTGAGGAAAAAACTATGGGTTTATCCTATCAATTTATCACCACCCCCCGGCTCACCACCGCCTATCTCGCGGCAGGCACCCCCGGCAAGCCCCGGCTGCTGCTGCTGCACGGCAATGTGGCCTCCGCTGTGTTCTACGAGCACCTGATGGAGCGCCTGGCCGGGGACTTTGAGATGCTGGCCCCGGACTTCCGCTGCTTCGGCCACTCCTCGGCGCTGCCCATCGACGCTACACGCGGGATGCGCGACTTTTCCGACGATATAGCGGAGTTTACGGAGGCCATGGGCTGGGACAACTTTCATCTGCTGGGCTGGTCCATGGGCGGCGGCGTAGCCATGCAGTACGCCATTGACCACCCCGATCGGGTCCGGAGCCTGATCCTGCAAGCCCCCCTGGCCCCCTTCGGCTTCGGCGGCAGCTACGGCGAGACGGGCGTGGCCGTGGAGCCTGCGGGCCTGGGCAGCGGCGCGGCCTGCGCCAACCAGGCGCTGCTCCAGTCCATCCGCACCGGCGACCGCACCCTGCCCGGCCAGGTCATCGACAGCGTGTATGTGGCCGCGGGCTATCAGCTCCCGTCGGAGCTGCGGGAGAAGTACATCGACTCCGTGCTCCAGTGCAAGCTGGGGGACGATATGTGCCAGGGCAACAGCATCCCCTGCGCCCAGTGGCCCTACGCCATGGGCGGCGACAAGGGCGTGTCCAACACCATGTCCGTGCGGTACTGCGACCTCTCCGGCCTGGCCCGGGTGCAGCCGAAGATGCCCATTTTGTGGATCCGGGGCGACAAGGATGTGATGGTCTCCGACCAGAGCGCCTGCGATGTGGCGGTGCTGGGGCAGCTGGGCTATCTCCCGGGCTATCCCGGCCCGGAGGTATTCCCCTCCCAGCCTATGGTGGCCCAGACGCGCTATGTGCTGGAGCAGTACCGCGCAGACGGCGGCCAGTATGAGGAGAAAGTCATCTCCGGCGGCGGCCACGGCTGTATGCTGGACCATGAGGACCGGTTCGCGGCGCTGCTGCTGGAATTCATTCGCTGAAAAACAAGGAGGAAAGCATCCATGTTAAACGATAAGATCGCCATTGTTACCGGCGCGGCCAGCGGCATTGGCTACGCGGTGGCCCAGGCCCTGCGCCAGGAGGGCGCGGAGGTGGTCATGGCCGATGTGAACGAGGCGCTGCTCCTGGAGTCCGCCCGCCGGCTGGGCGGCGTGGCCTTCGTGGGCAACCTGACAAAGCGGGAGGACTGCCGCCGCCTGGTGGACTTCACCGTTCAGCGCTTTGGCCGCATCGACATCCTGGGCAATGTGGCGGGGGTACAGCATGTGTGCCCCATCGAGGATTTCCCGGAGGATAAGTGGGACTTCATCATCAGCCTTATGCTCACCGCACCCTTCCTGCTCACCCGCTACTGCTGGCCCTATATGAAGGAAAACGGCTGGGGCCGCATCATCAACATGAGCTCCATCCACGGCCTGGTGGCCTCGGAGTATAAGAGCGCCTATGTGTCCGCCAAGCACGGGCTCATCGGCTTTACCAAGACCGCCGCCATGGAGGGCGGGCCTCTGGGCATCACCTGCAACGCCATCTGCCCCGCCTATGTGATGACGCCCCTGGTGGAAAAGCAGATCGCCGCCCAGGCCCAGACCCACGGCATCCCGGAGGAGAAGGTCATCTCCGACATCATGCTCTCCAAGGCGGCCATCAAGAAGATGGTGCCTGCGGAGAACATCGGGGCCATTGTGAAATTCCTCTGTTCCGACGCGGCGGACTCCATCACCGGCATCGCCCTGCCCATCGACGGCGGCTGGACGGCCAACTGATTGGCTTTGAGACTGGCGAAAAAACTTCGTTTTTTCTGCCAAAGGGATTGCAGCCTACTGCGCGCATAATTTTTGCGCCGGGCGCAAAAATTCCACACTTGCAGTCTGAGAGGTATTTTTCCCCACGCGCATGTCGCGGTGAAAAATGATTTGAATTTTTTGCCGCCTGCGGGCGGCAAACTCTGCGAGGCTTTTTACATGATGAAGCTGATCCCCGGTGCAAATAGCGCACCGGGGATTGGTCTTTTATGCACTTGTTATCACCAAATATGATTCTTCTCCGCTTCCTCCAGCAGCCAGGCCCGGAAGTCCGGGTGGGCGATCTTCGTGAGCGCCTGCACCCGCTCGGCGATGGTCAGGCCCCGGAGCCAGGCGATGCCGTACTCGGTGACCACATAGTCCACATCGTTGCGGGAGGTGGTCACGGCGGCGCCGGGGGTCAGCATGGGCACGATCTTGGAGTGGAGCTTGCCGTCCCGGTCTGTGTAGGTGGAGTGCATAGCCAGGATGGACTTGCCACCGGGGGACATCTGGGAGCCCTGGATGGTCTCCGCCTGGCCGCCGGAGCCGGAGAACTGCACGGGGCCCACGGATTCGCTGGCCGCCTGGCCGGTGAGGTCCATCTCCAGGGTGGCGTTGATGGACACGAACTTGTTGTTGCGGCCAATGGTGTAGGGGTCGTTGGAGTAGGTGCTGGACTTGAAGAGCACCATGGGGTTGTCGTCCAGGAAGTCATACAGGCGGCGGCTGCCCATGGTGAAGGAGCAAATGCTCACGCCGTCGTTAAAGCCCTTTTGGGTGTTGTCCACCGCGCCGCACTCGATGAGGTCCACCATGGTCTCGGTGAACATCTCCGTGTGGATGCCCAGGTGCTTCTTGGTTTTCAGCTCGTTGGCCACGGCGTTGGGGATGTTGCCGATGCCAAGCTGGATGGTGGAGCCGTCCTCCACCAGGGAGGCCACATACTTGCCGATGACGGCGTCCTTTTCCGTGTAGGGGGCCGGGTCCACGCAGAGAATGGGACGGTCGGACTCCACCAGGGCCGTCACCTGGGAGATATGCACCATGGTGTCGCCGAAGGTGCGGGGATAGTTGGGGTTCACCTCCACCAGCAGCACCGCCCCGGCCCGAACCACATCCATCTCATAGATGGAGCTGATGGACAGGGACATATAGCCCCGGGCGTCCATGGGGGACACAGTGGTCAGCAGCACCGGGCGGCGGCCCTCATGGCGAATGCGGTCCAGGGTCTTGCGCAGGATGCTGGTGGAGTGCTGGGGCACGGCGCTGACCAGGTGCTGCTCGTTGGCCCTGCGCAGCCCGGCGGTGAAGAACCAGCCGTGGTGGGACAGGATGGGCTTCATCTCCGGATCGTGGAACACGGGGTAGTCCGTGGTGGGGATGCAGCTTTGCAGGATCACATTCTCCACGCCCGTGCCTTTTAGGTGCTGCAATTGGCCCATCAGGGCGTCGGGGCAGGAGGCGGCCATGGGGGTAAAAATAAAGTCGCCGCTTTGAATGTGCTCCAGCACCTGCGTCGCGCTCATCCGCTTGCGGCTGTATTCTTCCTGGTATCGGTTCATAGGCGATCCTTTCCCTGCTATGCAGAATGAAAATTTTTTATAGTTTGCTAATTTCAGCATAAACGATCGGGAGGGAAATGTAAAATACCCGTTTTTTATCCCCCATAAGCTAAAATCATAGCGCAAAAAAGCGGCGGCCTCCCTTTGGAGACCGCCGATGGATTTATTGCTTGCACATAGTGAGAAAATGCTCCATGGGAGCCGTGACGAAGCGGCCTTTTTTGTATGCCACCGACAGCGTCCAGGGGGCCTCCGGCTCCCGCAGGGGCAGGCACACCGCCTCGGACCGGGGATGCTTTTCCATCAGCGCCAGGGGGAAGAAGGCCACGCCCTGGCCGTCGATGGCCATTTCATACAGCAGGTCCCACTGGGAGCTCTCAAAGGCTACCTTGGGCGTGAAGCCCGCCGCCCGGCACAGACCCTCCACCACGCCGCTGAACATGAAGTCCTGGGAGATCATCAGAAGCGGCTGATCCCGCAGGGCGGAGAAGGGGATGCCCGGCTCCCCGGCCAGGGGATGGTCCCGGGAGACCACCGCCACGATCTGGGAGCGGACCACCGGCTGCACCACATACTCCTCCCGGCTCACCGGCTCCAGCACCACACCCAGGTCCAGCTCCCCGCTCTCCAGCAGGGAGAGGATGCGCCGGGAGGGGACCTCCAGAATTTGCAGGGAAATTTCCGGGTAGGCGGCCCGGAACTGGCTGATGAGGGCATGGTAGTAAATGGAGCCGGAGGTGGGCGGGATGCCGATGCGCAGGGTGCCGCAGGCGCTTTGCAGGCGCTGGCGCACCTCCCGGGTCTGGCTGTCCGTGAAGGACAGGATGCGCTGGGCGTATTCGTGAAACAGACGGCCACTATCCGTAAGGGCGAAATCCTTGGCGGTGCGGTCGATGAAATCCGCTTCGAACTCCTGCTCCAGCATACGCACGCTGCGGCTCAGGGCCGGCTGGCTGATGTGGAGCTGCTGGGCGGCCCGGGTGAAGCTGCGCTGGCGCACCACCTCCGTGAAATATTGCAGTTGGTGCAAGGTCATGGTCCTGTCCTCCTGATGTGAAGTTCCACCGGGAAATTATTTTTGGCTCTGCATTTCCTTTTCCCGCTCCCAGGCGGCGATGACAGCCTCCATGGCGGCGGAGCGGAAGGACATAGACTCCAGCTTGCGGACGCCGGCGATGGTGGCTCCGGCGGGGGAGCAGACGGCGTCCTTCAGGGTGCCGGTGTGCTCGTCGGTGCTCAGGGCCTGGGTGGCGATGCCCAGGAGCATCTGGGCGGCCATGCGCTGGGCCTTTTTCCGGGGCAGGCCGCACAGCACGCCGCCGTCGGCCAGGCCCTCCAAAAACAGGCAGGCGTAGGCCCCGCCGCACCCGGCCACGGCGCTGCTGGCACCCATCAGGTTTTCCTCGATCTCCTCCAGAAGGCCCGAGGCGGAGAGGGCGCTCAGCACCGTCTGGCGCTGGCTGTCCGTCACCTCCGGGGAGCAGGCGTAGGTGGTCATGCCCGCGCCCACGGCGCAGGCGGTGTTGGGCATGACGCGCACCGTGGGATAGTTCCCTCCGGCCATGGCTTGCAGAGCATCCATCGTTACGCCCGCGGCCATGGACACCAGCACGAAGGGGGTCTTGCGTTCGGCCAAAATGGGCCGCAGAGGCTGGAGCATTTGGGCCATGACCTGGGGCTTCACACCCAGGAAAATCACATCGCATCTGCGCACAATAGTCTCGTTATCCGCCGGGCTCGCGCCCAGCTTCTCGGCCAGCTCCCGGGCCTTTTCCGGGCTGCGGTTGGACAGCAGAATATCCTCCGGCGCCACGGCCTTGGCGCAGGCGGCAGCCAGGGCGCCGCCCATGTTGCCGGTGCCGATAAATCCATATTTCATAGGGCAGTCCTCCTTTAATCTTATAACTGAAATTTTACCACGAATAATAAGGAATTGCAACCGAATATGACTTCTGTTATAATGGGAAAAACACTTGAAAAAAGGGGAAAAGAGAATGCTGCGGACATTTACCGAGGCGGCGGCGGAATACTGCGCGGGCGCGGAAAAAAGAGTGGGGCGGAGCCTGGGGAAAATGCTGGTTTTGAGCGTTTTGGCCGGGGCGTTCATCGCCCTTGCGGGGGTGGCCGCCACCATAGCCGGGACCCTGGGCGGCAAGCTGGCTACGGCGGCGGTTTTCCCGGCGGGACTGGCTATGGTCATCCTGGCCGGCAGCGAATTATTCACGGGAAACTGCCTGTTTCTCATGCCGATATTGGGGCGCAATTGCACCGTTTTCGGTGCAATTCGGTGCTGGTTCGTTGTCTATTTGGGGAACTTTATCGGTGCAATTTTGGTGACATTGGCGGTGACATTCGGCGGCACCTTGGACACCGTAGGGGAAGCGGTCATCGCCACAGCGGTGGGGAAGGCAGACCTTTCTTTCGGGGTGGCCTTCCTGCGGGGCATCCTGTGCAACTTCCTGGTGTGCCTGGCGGTGTGGATGGCCTTTTGCGCCAAGTCCGCCGGGGGAAAGATCGTGTCCCTGTATGGACCCATTTTCCTGTTCGTTTTGTGCGGGTTTGAGCACAGCATTGCCAATATGTATTACATCCCGGCGGGCATTTTTCTCTCCGGCGGGAGCGCGGTGAGCTGGGGCGGGTTTTTCGGAAATCTTGTGCCGGTGACCCTGGGCAACATAGTGGGCGGCTGCGGCCTGGGCGTGATCCTTTATTACTTATACTGCGAAAAAGGGAAATAAAAAATAAGGGCAGGGACAGGCTTCGGGGTTGGAAGCCTGTCCCTGTGCTTTATATGGGAAGATTTTATTTCACCGCACGGTGGCGATGGCTGTGTCCTGGGCAAAATTGGGAATATTATAGAGCACCAAGACCTGGGTGATGCCGTTTTCGGCGATATAGTCCGTCACGGAGTCCTTGAAGAAGCGCAGGTCGATGAGGTGGGTCTCGGCGTAGTCGTCGATGACAAACTGGGAAAAGCAGTTGGCGTAGGAATCCTTCAAAATCAGCAGCTTGCCCTGGCCGCCGCCGGAGACCACGGTGGTGGACTGGTTGGAATTTAGAAAAGTGGCGTACTGGTCTTTGCCGCTGAGATATTTCCGCTCGTAGATGCTGTGCGTCACATAGCTGCCGCCGTTATAGCGGACGGTGTGGGGGAGCATCCTGTAATAAGCGGTGATGGTGTCGTAAGGGGCAAAGGGGTCATTGACCTTGTTGTAGGTGGTGCCCCGGAAATTGTCGCACAGGGTTTGGCTCTGCCAGGCGGAAAGGGGCTTGGTCGTCTTTCCCTGGGCCTGCCGCCAGGCGGCATAGCAGTAGTAGGCACCGAGGCTTGTGAAATGGTGGTCGGTCTTATAGTAGATGTACTCGTCTGCGTGCTGCGAAAGAGCGGCGAACACATCCACCGTGTCCAGCCCTTGGGCTCGGGCAAAGTCCAGCAGAGCCTTTTGGTCCAGGCTCGGGGCATAGGCGGGCAGCTTATCGGAAAGGATCTGCGCCGCCGTGGGGACCAGCATCACTTGCACGGGAATGCCTGCGGCTTGCAGCGATCCCGACAGCTTCACAAGGGCTTCGATGTTGGCGGAGAACTGCTTTTGGTCGTAGCTTGTAAAGGCATCGATGAGATAGCCGTCCTTGCCGAAGTAGACATCGGAGATTTCCGTTTTGCCGCTGAGCCGCTGGGTCAGGGTCTTGACGGTGATCCAGCCGTCCCGGAGGGGGAACTGGTCGGCCAGGTATTTTTCAATGGCCGTGCCCATTTTGCCGCTGGGAAAGTCAGAGAGGGAAATGGCACTTTTCTGCGTCAGGGTCCGTTTCTCGCTTTCGGAGTAATATTTGTCCGGCACAAGAAACCCGGAGAGAACGCCAACCGCTAAAAGCAGACAAAATACAGAGGTAATGATTTTATTACGCATAGAGGCTCCCTCCTTAAAAACGGAAATACAGGAACGGGTTATACGACCCGCTGATGAGGTAGGCCACAGACAGGCCCGTCAGAGCCACCAGGCCGGCGGTATCGGCGGCGGTCAGCAGGATGGCGCTGCATTTTTCACTGAATTTGTGATAGAGTTTTGTGCCCAGGGGCGTGGCGGCTGCGGCGCAGAGCAGGAGCAGGGGCAGGTAGGACAGAAACTGATAGAGGGCGGCGGCGTTGCAGAAGGCCGCGCCGCCGAAAAGAACTTTGAAAAAAGCCCAGCCTTTCCCGATGTCCTCAAAGGCGAACAGCACCCAGCTTACGGCCACGCACAGGAGCGTGTAGAGATGGCCTACCGGCGCGGGGGCTTTTTTTAATGTATCCAGCAGGAAGAATTTTTCGAGAATCAGCAGCAGACCGAAGTACACGCCCCACAGCACATAGTTCCAGCTGGCCCCGTGCCAAAAGCCTGTGAGCAGCCACACGATGGCGATGTTCCGAAGCTGCACGGCCAGGCCCTTTTGGTTGCCGCCCAGGGGGATATACACATAGTCCCGGAACCAGGTGCCCAGGGAGATATGCCAGCGCCGCCAAAACTCCGTGACGCTTCCCGCGCAATAGGGATGGTCAAAGTTTTCCGGGAAGTCGAAGCCGAACATTTTGCCGAGACCGATGGCCATATCCGAGTAGCCGGAGAAGTCGAAATAGATCTGAAAGGCAAAGGCGAGGATGCCCAGCCAGGCAGAGACCACGGTCCAGTCGTCCGCTTTGGAAATGGTGCTCCACAAAAGCCCCACATTATTGGCAAGCAGGACTTTCTTTCCCAGCCCGCAGACGAAGCGTTTCGCGCCCTGGCCGAATTTGTCAAAGGAATGGGTGCGGTGGTCAATTTGGTCGGCGATGGTCTGATAGCGCACGATGGGCCCGGCAATGAGCTGGGGGAACAGGGAGACATAGGCTCCGAAGGAAATAATATTTTTCTGCGCTTTGGCATCGCCCCGGTAGACATCCACAGTGTAGCTCATGGTCTGGAAGGTATAGAAGGAAATGCCGATGGGCAGGGGCAGATTTAGAAGCGGGAGGTGGCTGCCGAAAAGGCTGTTTACCGTGCTGAGGAGAAAGTCTGCGTACTTAAAGAGGCATAGGAGGCTCAGGTTCACAAGGACGGAGACAAGAAGGGCGGTTTTTGCCTTCGGCGTTCCACGATACTTCTCCACCGCCCGGCCACAGGTGTAGTCCAGGGCGGTGGAGAAGAGCATCAGCCCGACATAGATCGGTTCGCCCCAGGCGTAAAACAGCAGGCTGAAGGCAAAGAGAATGGCATTTTTCGCTTTTTTCGGCACCAGGAAATACACCAGCAGCACGCAGGGGAGAAACCACAGTAAAAATGTCAGACTGGAGAAAACCATGCCTTAGCCTCCCAGCAGGGGGGTGTCGTCCTCCGGGGCGATGAAGCCGCCGCTGCTGCCGTCGTCCTCGGGCACCACGGCCAGGTTCTCCGGCAGGGTGCCGAAGATGCCCCGGACGGCCTCGTCGATCTTGGCGTATTCGGACACGGCCAGCTTGTTTTCGGCCTCGCTGTCCTCGCCGTCATAGCTGGCCCCGGCGATGATATAGAGCACATAGTCGCCGCTCTGATACAGGCGGGCGTTTAAGACCTTGGCCGTGCCGAAGGGGTACTGGCGAATGTAGCTGACCATCTGAGCAAAATTTTCATTCAGCAGCTTCACGGCCTCGTCTGCGTAGCCGTCCTTGGTTTTCAGAACGATGACGGTGTCGGGGTTGACGCTGGCGATGGAGTTCTGCTTGGCGGCGTAGCTCTCCACCTTGCTCATGTCCAGCTGGTAGCTGCTTTGCAGCCAGTCCTTGTCGATTTCAGTGTCGCAGAGGTAGCTGTCCTGGCCGATGGCGGCGGCGATCTTCTGCTCGATGTCGGCGGGGGTGGTGGTGCTCGTGCCGCCGTCGTCCTTTTTGCTGTCGTTCGCGCCGCAGGCGGCCAGGCTGAGGACCATCACAAGAGAAAGAAAAAGCAATACAAATTTTTTCATCATAAAAACTCCTTTGAAAATGGTAATGGCGGAAGCGCCCGGCTTTGCTCGTACGCTGCGCAGCCGGTTTTACGCCTCCGTATATATAACGACCGGGAAAAGAAAAATGTCGGAAGAATTTCAAAAAACTTCCGACATTTTTGCGTTTACTTTTTCAGAGCCTCGTAGACGGCCAGGACCTGGGCTTTATCCGCCCCGTCCGTGCCGTAGAGACAGTAGTTGATCTTTCCGTTGGTCCAGGTGATTTTTTGATAGACGCCCGTGTCCAGCTCCACCTGCACAAGGACGGCGTCGTTTTTGGCATCCACGGTCTCGGCGCCGCTCTCCCGGCCATACAGCCCGGAGAAATCGCCCTCCTGGGCAGAGGCCCGGGCCTGGTAGGCCCTGCCATCCAGGGTGAAGCGGACCTCGGCCATGGCTCCGTCGATGATAAAGTAGGTGACCTCCCGGGCCCCCGCCGGCGCATCCAGGGTGATGGAGAGGGGCCTAAAATCGTCGGCGCTATCCACCGCCACAAAGGGATTGGGGGTCTGCACATTGTCCCCGCCGGGCTGCGGCGTGCCTGCGGGCAGGAGCTTGGCCAGGCCCACCACCAGCAGGCAGAAGCAGGCGGCAATGGGTAGGGCATAGCGCACAAACGGGGCGGTTTTCTTTTTCGGGGCGGGCGTTTCCGCCGGAGCGGCCTGGGCGGCCTTTTTCATGATATTTTCATACATCCGCTCTTTCGCGCCGGGGGACGGCTCGATGGCGTCCAGCGCGTCTTTGATCTTCTTTTCACTCACGGCTCCAAACCTCCTATCTGCCGCCGGAGGTATTCTCTCGCTTCCCGCAGGTGATTGCGGATGGTGGACGGCGGCTTTTGAAGCATCACGGCAATTTCGTCCGTTTTATACTCCATGTAGTAGTGCAGATAAATGACATCCTTGTATTTTGTGGGCAGGGCTTTGACGGCCTCCAGGGTCTCGTCGATGTGCGGGGTATTCTCACCCGGAATCTCGGGGGCTTCGTCCAGGGGCGCTACCTGCTTGCGCCACCAGTGCTTTAAGCGGTCCTTGCAGAGGTTCATGGCCGTGACGGTGAGCCACTTTTTCTCGTGGCCCTCATCCGCAAAGGCCATGTCACCGGCCAGGACCTTGACGAAAACATCCTCGGTGCAGTCCTCGGCCTCCGCCTGGTTTTTCATGTAGGTGAAGCAGAGACGGTACACCAGCTTGTAATTCCGTTCGTAGAATGCCTCGAACCATTCGCCCGTGCGCTGCGAATTTTCCGGCATATTCTTTTCCTCCTATAGGGATAACGATCGGGGGCGCGATTTTGTCGGGGGATTTTTATATATAATAACATATTTTTGACCGGGCTGGGCATAAAAAATGAGGACGGCGCGGGGCTGTCCTCAAATTTCTTATAGGAATCTGCACAGCAGGATGGGCAGGAGCATGGCGGGGACCAGGTTTAGGACGCGGATCTTGGTGACGCCCAGCATATTCAGACTGATGGCCATGATGAGCAGGGAGCCTACGGTGTTGATCTCCGCGATGACATCTGCGCCCAGGTAGGGGGCCAGGAGGGAGGCCAGGAGGACCAGGCCGCCCTGCCAGATGAACAGCGGCACCGCCGAGACAAGGACGCCCACGCCCATGGTGGAGGCAAAGATCAGGGCGGACACGGCGTCGATGACCGACTTGGAGTAGAGAATGGTATTATCGCCCTCCAGGCCGCTGCTGAGGGAGCCCATGATGGACATGGCCCCGATGATGAAAACCATGGTGCCGGTGACGAAGCCCTCGGTAAAGCGGCCCTGGCCGCCCAGCTTGCGCTGGAGCCAGTCGCCGAAGCGGTTCACGGCCTTATCCAGGTCTATAAGCTCGCCGATGACGACGCCCACGACCAGGGAGATGATGGGTACCAGGGGCTTTTGGGAGTCGCCGATGCCGGGGATGGCTACGCCCATGACCACCAGGGCCAGGGCGCAGGTAATGGCCTTTTGCAGGCGCTCGGTGAGGAGCTTTCCGGCAAAGAGACCCACGGTGCCGCCTACCAGGACGGTAAGGCTATTGACGATAGCACCTAAGAGGATCATACTTCGGCCTCCTTTTCTTTACAAAGCTGCTGGACCACATAGCCGCCCAGCATGAGCCCCGCGCAGGAGGGGACCCAGGAGACGCTGGCCGGGACGCTGCGGCGGCCAGGGTCGGGGGTGTCCAGCTGGCGGGTCCGGGCGGGCTCCTCGGGGCTGAACACCACGGGCAGGTGGCGGATGCCCCGGTCTTTGAGCTCCCGGCGCATGATCCGGGCCAGGGGGCAGCCGGAGGTCTTGGAGATGTCGGAAACGCGGAGAAGGGAGGGGTCCAGCTTATTGCCGGTGCCCAGGGCGCTGATGAGGGAGATGCCCCGGGCCTGGGCCTGGGAGATCAGGTCCAGCTTGCAGGAGACCAGGTCGATGGCGTCGATGATGAAGTCGTATTTTACGGGGAAGAATTCCTCCCGGTGGTCCGCGTCATAGGTCTTGCAGAGAGTGTGGACCCGGAGGGCCGGGTTGATGTCCAGGCAGCGGCGGGCGGCCACCTCCGCCTTGGGCTGGCCCACGGTGGAGTGGAGGGCGTAGAGCTGGCGGTTGATGTTGGAGGGACTGAGGGTGTCCCGGTCCACCAGGGTCAGCTCCCCTACCCCGGAGCGGGCCAGGGCCTCCGTGGCGTAGCTGCCCACGCCGCCCAGGCCGAACACCGCCACATGGCTGCGCGCCAGGCGCTCCATGGCGTCGTCGCCCAGGATCATACGGGTACGAAGAAAAATATCATTCATAGTTAAAACCTCAAAAAAGCAGGTCGGCGAAAGGGTCCGCCGACCTGCTTGGTTTGTCTAAAGCCTATGGGATAGAGCCAAAGGAATGTTCGGCTCAGCCGACAAACTTCATGCCGGAGCCTTCGGTGACGGTGTACTCCTGCTGGAGACCGTCGTACCATTCATTGAAATCGTTGGTCTTGAGGGCGCTGGTGACGCGGACCTGCCAGTAGGGGATGTCCTCACCCACAAAGTACATGACATGGTAGCCGTAGGAGGTCTCCACGATGTCGGTGTCGCCGGTCTTACGGGCGGCATCGAAGCACCAGTCGTTGAACTCGGTGACCATCTGGTTGTGGTACACCTGGGTGTACAGGCCGCCCTCGGGGGAGTCGGCGGAATACTGGTCGGCCAGGGTGGCGAAGGAAGCCTCGGTGGCGTCGCCGTCCTTCCACTCCAGGTAGATCTTCTCGGCCTCGTCCTTCTTCTGAGCCTTCAGGTCGGCCAGGTCCTGCTCATAGGTGTCGGAGCTGCTGTCCAGGGTGGAGGTGTCCACGCGGACCAGGATGTGGCGGACATCAACGGTGTTGTACTCCTGGCGGCTCATGGTCTTGAAGTGGACCACATAATAGTTGGTGCCGTCGTCGATGACGGAGCTCTCGCCGGGGGTACGGGCGATGTCGAAGACCCAGGCGGAGACGGTGTCGGCGTTATTGGAACCCTCGTCCTGGGTGACGAAGGAGGCAATGTCGTAATCCTTGGCGATAGTCTCCAGGTCCTCGCCGCTCTGGAAGCGGGCCAGGGCGGCATCGGCGGCGGCCTTGGCGGCATCCTTGGCGGCCTGGGTCTCCTCGTCGGTGGGCTCCACGGTATTGCCGTCGGCATCCTTGGTGGAGGAGGCAGAGCCGGCGAAGCGGATGTAGTCATAGGCGGCTACATCGAAGGTGGTCTTGTGATCCTCGTAATACTGGCTGATCTCCTCATCGGTATAGGTAAGGGAATCCCGGTAGTCGTTCTGATAGTCGGACAGGAGGATGGAGGTCTTGGCCATGTCCTCGAACACGGCGGGGGTGACCAGGCTGCCGTACATGGCTTTCACATAATTCTTATAGGAATAGCCGGCGGTCTTGGCGGAGGACTTGACGGTCTCGATCAGCTCGTCGTATTCGGTCTGCATATGGTCGGTCCAGGTGTAATTTTCCTTGTCGGCTGCGGCCTGGAGGGACTGGGTGGCCTGGAGGTCGGACTTGGCCTTATTGATGAGGTACTGGTCCCAGGTGAGGGAGCCCTCGTCGGTGACGCCCAGGAGAGCCTTGGCGGTGTCGGACAGGGTCTGGCTGCTGAGGGACTTGCTGGTGTCCAGGCCCATGTAGCTGACATAGCTGGAGGAGCGGACATCATTGTAAGCGGCGTAGTAGGCGTACTGCACCTGGGCGGCGGTATACTTGGTGTCGCCGATGGTCAGGGCGGTCTTGCTGCGCTGGAGGGCGGCGGAGTTCCAAATCAGGACAAAGGCGGCTACCAGCACGAAGGCCACGGCCACGGAAATGTAGATGATATTGGTTTTGCGCTGCTTGGCCTTTTCCTCGGCGGCACGGGCGGCCTTGGGGTCGATGGCGCCGCTGGCGGCAAAGGTCTGGCGGTTTTTCTTTTCTCTGGATGCACTCATGGATGGTTCATTCCTCTCGTTTGTTGATATACCGATTAGGTCATTGGGAGTAACATTCTTGACCATTATAATGGTTTTGTGGGATTTTTGCAAGAGGAAAAAGAAAATGGGGGGAGAAAGTAGTGGAAAGAGGAAAGTGGAAAGGGGAAAGAGGGGGCGTTGCATGGGGGCGGTGCGCAGCAGGCGGCGGGGTGGGGGCAGCCCGCCCTATGCATAACATGATAGTGCGTACAAACGGGCCGTCGGGGACGCCGGCCCCTACGGGTGCTTTATTGGGGGTGCGGTGGGGCGGGCCGATGTAGGCATCGGCCCCTACGGACGGTTTCAAGAAGTGCGGTAGTCGACCCCTCAGTCACGGCTTTGCCGTGACAGCTCCCCTTGCGCAGGGGAGCCT
>CAVHCH010000071.1:0-4781 GCA_963634265.1 Bacteroidaceae bacterium
TGTCGGTGAACCAGGCGAAGGTAGAGCCCACCAGCATGGCGAAGCAGATGAGCAGAGAGGTAAAGCTCATGAGCAGCGCGCTTTTCTTGCTTTTGAGTTTCATTGTTTTTTCTCCTTTACTGTATTTTTATGTAAGGGCGGTCGCCTTTTACATCAAATTGCTTTTCTGCGCTCTTTCCGTGGGAGCGCAGAAAAGGCCATGGCCTTTTGCAGGTTTCATTTTGCGCTGTTATTTTATCACCTTTCGTAAACAGTTGCAATAGCGCGCCGGGAAAAAATCTCCAAAACATGAAAAAACATCCGGGATCGCTCCCGGATGTTCTTGTTGAAAATGACTTATTTCCCGCTGAGCCAGGCGTGGATGGAGGCCGCGCCCTGCTTGCCCGCGCCCATGGCCAGGATCACCGTGGCTGCGCCGGTGACGGCGTCGCCGCCGGCATAAACGCCCTGCCGGCTGGTGAGCGCATCCTCATCCACGATGATGCCGCCGCGGCTGTTGACCTCCAGACCGTGGGTGGTGTTTTTGATCAGGGGGTTGGGGCTGGTGCCAAGGGCCATGATGACGCAGTCCATGTCCAGGGTGAACAGGCTGTCCGGAATGGCCACAGGACGGCGGCGGCCCCGCTCGTCCGGCTCGCCCAGCTCCATCTTTTCACAGCGGATGCCGCAGACGGTGTTGTTCCGGGGATCCCGGCGGTCGTCGGGATTGTGATAGCCCAGGATCTCCACCGGATTGGTGAGGGTGTGGAACACGACGCCCTCCTCCTTGGCGTGCTCCACCTCTTCCGCCCGGGCGGGCAGCTCCTTTTCGGAGCGGCGGTAGACCACCGTCACCTCCGCGCCCAGACGGCGGGCGCAGCGGGCCGCATCCATGGCCACATTGCCGCCGCCCACCACGGCCACCTTCTGACCGTGCTGGATGGGCGTGTCGGAATCGGGCAGATAAGCCTTCATCAGGTTGATCCGGGTGAGGAATTCATTGGCGGAATAAACGCCCTTCAGGTTTTCCCCGGGGATGTCCATAAACTTGGGCAGGCCCGCGCCGGAGCCGATGAAAACGGCCTCGAAGCCCATCTCGCCCATCAGCTCATCCACGGTGACCGTCTTGCCCACCACGGTATTGGTGCAGATCTCCACGCCGAGCGCCTTCAGCCCGTCCACTTCCTTCTGGACGATGGCCTTGGGCAGACGGAACTCGGGGATGCCATAGACCAAAACGCCGCCGGCCTTGTGCAGGGCCTCAAAGACCGTCACGGCATAGCCCAGCTTGGCCAGATCGCCGGCGCAGGTCAGACCCGCGGGGCCGGAGCCGATGATGGCCACCTTATGTCCGTTGGGCGCGGGCTTTGCCGGGGCCTCCGCGGCGTTGGCATTGTGCCAGTCGGCCACGAAGCGCTCCAGCCGGCCGATGGCCACCGGCTCATCCACCTTGCCGCGGACGCAGTATTTTTCGCACTGATTCTCCTGGGGGCACACCCGGCCGCAGACGGCGGGCAGGCTGGAGGTCTGATGCAGGACCTGATAGGCCCCCTCAAAATCCCCCTCGGCCACCTTGGAAACAAAGGCGGGGATGCGGATCTGCACGGGACAGCCGGCCCGGCAGGGCATGGCGGTGCAGCCCATGCAGCGGGTGGCCTCTTCCATGGCCATTTCTCTGGTATAGCCCAGCGTCACCTCGTCAAAATTGCGGCTGCGGACCGCAGGCTCCTGGGCGGGCATTTCGTGGCGGTGCATCTTCATGTCGGCCATGTTCACCGCACCTCCTTCTGAAACAGATTACAGGTCTCCTCATAGGCATGGCGCTCAAAGGCCTGATAAACGGAGCCGCGGGACATGGTCTCGTCAAAGTCCACCAGCGCGCCGTCAAACTCCGGGCCGTCTACGCAGGCGAAGCGGGTCTTGCCGCCCACGGTCAGGCGGCAGCCGCCGCACATACCCGTTCCGTCCACCATGATGGGGTTCATGGAGACGACGGTCTTCAGGCCGTATTTCAGGGCGGTCTGGACGGTGAATTTCATCATGATCAGCGGACCGATGGCAATGACCTGATCATACTGGTTGCCGGCCTGGATCAGCGTCTCCAGCGCATTGGTGACCAGACCCTTTTCGCCGTAGGAGCCGTCGTCGGTCATCAGCTTCAGCTCGTCGGAGCAGGCGCGGAAGGCGTCTTCCAGGATCACCAGATCCCTGGTGCGGAAGCCCACGATGGAATGGACCTCGCAGCCCTGCTCATGGAGCTTCTGCGCCACCGGCAGCGCAATGGCGCAGCCCACGCCGCCGCCCACCACGGCCACCTTTTTCAGGCCCTCGGTATGGGTGGCGTTGCCCAGCGGGCCTACAAAATCCTGGATCATTTCGCCCTCTGCCTTGTGGTTCAGCTTGGCGGTGGTGGCCCCGACCACCTGGAAGATGATGGTGACCGTCCCTTTTTCCCGGTCATATCCGGCGATGGTGAGGGGGATCCGTTCTCCGTCCTCATCCACCCGCAGGATGATGAACTGGCCGGGCTGGGCCTTGCGGGCCACCATCGGCGCTTCGATCTCCATCAGGGTGACGGTAGGGTTCAGGATCTTTTTTGTTACGATACGGTACATTCGCTACCAGCCTTTCCTGAGCCTCCATGGGGAGCCTCGTTTTGTTTGTCTTTTCCTTATTACATACAACATAGTCAGCATTTCCAGTATAACATCCCGGCACAGGAAGTCAATCGGTTTTTTGAACTTTGCCAATTCTTTAACAGCCGGTGTAAAAAATCAGGCCGCCGGCGGCCGCGGTCCGCAAAATTGGCCTTCCGGGTGGAAATCATCAAAATCCTTGTGGTTTTCGCTAATTTTCTTGAATCGTTTGCCCTTTTCCTGTATACTATAGTCAAAATATCGTGCGCAGCACGAAAAGGAGGTCTCTTTATGGAAAACCAAAGCTTTCTCCGGGGAAAGACCCTGCTCCTCACCGGCGGCGGCCGGGCCACGCTGGAAAACGGCGACTGCGGCTCCATCGGCTACGGCATCGCCACGGCCTATGCCAAGGAGGGCGCCAATCTGGTGATCACCGGCCGCAATGTGCAGAAGCTCCAGGACGCCAAGGAGGAGCTGGAGCGGCTCTACGGCATCCGGGTCCTGCCGGTGCAGGCGGATGTGGCCGCCGGGGCAGACAACGAAGCCGTCACGCAGAAGGTCGTCCGGCAGGCCATGGAGACCTTTGGCCGCATTGATGTGCTCATCAACAATGCCCAGGCCTCTGCCTCCGGCGTGACGCTGGCGGAGCATACCACGCCCCAGTTTGACCTGGCCATCTATTCCGGCCTGTATGCGGCCTTTTACTACATGAAGGCCTGTTACCCCCATCTGGCCCAGACCCGGGGCACCGTCATCAACTTCGCCTCCGGCGCGGGCCTGTTCGGCAACTTCGGCCAGTGCGCCTATGCCGCCGCAAAGGAGGGCATCCGGGGCCTGAGCCGCGTGGCGGCCACGGAATGGGGCAAGGACGGCATCAATGTCAATGTGGTCTGCCCGCTGGCATGGACGGCCCAGCTGGAGCGCTTTCAGAAGGCCTATCCCGATGCCTTCCGGGCCAATGTAAAAATGCCGCCCATGGGTCACTACGGCAATGTGGAAAAGGAGATCGGCCGGGTCTGCGTCCAGCTGGCCTCTCCGGACTTTAAGTATATGAGCGGCGAGACCATCACCCTGGAGGGCGGCATGGGCCTGCGGCCGTAAGGCTGATCTGCCGCCGTCATGCCGCAGGGAGCCGCTCTCGCGGCGCTGGGCAGATCGCGCGCGGCCCCGCCGACACACCACCCCCTTGGCTCCCTCTGAGCGGACCCGCGGCGACACACCGCCCCCTTGGCTCCCTCTGACGAGGGAGCTGTCGCCGTAGGCGACTGAGGGAGAGAATTCACAACCGGTCTGCTCTGGGCATCCCCCTTTGCATAGGCCCGCCGTATCTCTCCCTCCGTCAAACCCTTCGGGTTTGCCACCTCCCTCGTCAGAGGGAGGCAAGACGAAGAACGGGGACGAAAGACGATGGAGCGAGCGACCTCCTATCGCCCCCTTCCATCAGACATAATTTGAGCCGCCCGGTTGGGCGGCTCATTTTTGTTTTTTGCTTTTATTTCGTTGTGTTTGCTTCCTCCGCGGGGGCCGGCGTTTCCCGGCGCGCTTCCCGCGCCTTGTCCTCCGCGTGGAGCAGAGAATCCGTCAGGCGGCGCAGATCCTGCTTCACCTCGCCCCAATGGAGCAGGCAGGTCAAAAGCAGCAGCGCCACAGTGGCCCAGAACACATAGCTCAGCCGGCACTGCCGGAAGGTCAGGGCCCAGCCGGACGCCATACCAACGGTGCTGTAAACAGGGCTGATCCCATATACCACGCAGCCCGCGGTCAGCTCCAGAAGCGCCAGACAGGTAAAGCAAAGCAGAGATGTTTTGTATTTCATGCAGCATCGTCCCTTCCTGATCGTGCCGGCGCGCCGGCACAGTTTTCTTATGCTTCCGCGCGGGCTTATCGGCCCATGGGAGCCACCCCTTTCATTTCTTTTCTATAATGTATCACGGTTTCGTCATTTTTGTCAATAATTTTTACTTTGACATTCTTATTTTTGTAAATGAAGCACTATCCCGCCGCACACAAATTGGCAATATTTATAAAAAGCCTTCCGCCTCACCCGCCCAGCAGGGTCTTGGCCTCCCGCGCCCATTCGCTGTAGAGCAGGAATACATAGCCCACGCCCCGCTCTCTTGCGGCCCGGAGCTTATCGGCGGCGGTGTCGCCGTCGTCAAACAGGAC
>CAVHCH010000072.1:0-4327 GCA_963634265.1 Bacteroidaceae bacterium
CCCCCTGCGTCTACCGTGCGGCGCGATGTGGGCATCGCGCCCTACGAAGTTCTATTGCTAAACGCTGCGTAGGGGACGATGCCCACATCGTCCCGCCCCACCGCAGTGCTTGTTACCTTCCGTAGGGGGCGGCGTCTCGACGCCCCGTTCTCACCAGTCCCATGCAATGCGTAGGGCGGGGTGCCCTCACCCCGCCGCCTTGTCTTGTAACACACCTCATGCAAAAACCACCTGTCATTGCGAAGCCAGTGACCGAAGTCACTGGCTGTGGCAATCCGTAATCTCCTTCAAAGGTCCGCCCGTTCTATATCGTTCCCCTTTCCACTATCCTCTTTCCACTAAATTCATCCAATTCCCCGCATCCCCGTCACCGGGTCCACAAACACCGCCAGCTCCGGCGCCCGGAAGGTAAACAGCAAAAACGCCGCCCATACCCCCAGCAGCACCAGCAGCCCCGCCGCCGTCCACGCGCCTCCGGCCAGTCGCCTGCGCTTCTGCAAGGCCCAGCTCACCCAAAAGCCCAGCAGCACCGCCACCTGGAAAATGAGGATGTCCACGATCATGTTCCCCTGTCCCACGATCCCCTTGTAGGTGTAAAACAGCGTCGGAATGGCCACCAGTCCCACCAGCAGCCCCGCCGCCTGGGGCGCGGCCACCCCGTCCGTGCGCCGCGCGATATATTCCACCAGGGAAAACAGGATCCACGGCACCGCCAGCAGCTTCATGTGCTCCCAGGTGGACTCGTTCACCGCCGCGAACAGCCCCGCCACCGTGCTTTTCCCCGTCCATTCGTATACAAAATGCAGCAGATTCCCCGCCGCCAGCGTCCAAAATAGCCCGATGACCTCCCAGGTGCGCCAGTGCGTGTCCTTCATGCCCAAAGCCTCCTTTGTCGTTTTGTATAATTTTACGCATAAAAACCCGAATTTATACCCAAAATTTTCCGTTGCGTTTTGTCCGCCATGGCGCTACAATAGGGCATATCATTCCGGCAAGAGAATATATCATTCCAGCAAAGGAGAGATACAATGGATTATAACGAGATTCTGCAAGCGGCCCGCACCTGCATGGGCCCCTACTGCAAGGCCTGCCCCGTGTGCAATGGCCGGGCCTGCGGCAACACCATCCCCGGCCCCGGTGCCAAGGGCCTGGGCGTGACCTTCCAGCGCAACTATCAGAAGTGGCAGGAGATCTGCGTGCAGATGGACACCATCTGCGCCAATCGCCCCGCCGACACCTCCTTTGACTTCTTCGGCAAGAAGCTGCGCCTGCCCGTACTGGCCGCCCCCGTGGGCGCCATGAAGATGCACTATGGCGATAAATATGACGATGCGTCCTATAATGACCTCCTGGTCTCCGCCTGCCGCGACGCGGGCATCCTGGCCTGTACTGGCGACGGCATGGACCCCGCCGTTATGGAGGGTGCCCTCCGGGCCATCGGCCATGTGGACGGCTGCGGCGTCCCCACCGTGAAGCCCTGGGATAAGGATACCATCTTCGCCAAGCTCACCCAGGTCCGTAAAGCCGACCCCGTGGCCGTGGCCATGGACATCGACGCCGCGGGCCTGCCCTTCCTGAAAAATCATCAGCCCCCCGCCGGGAGCAAAACGGTGGACGAGCTGCGGGAGATCATCGAGTTTGCCCAAAAACCCTTTATTCTAAAGGGTATCATGACCCCCGCCGGGGCCCGGAAAGCCCTGGAAGCCGGGGCCGCCGGCATCGTGGTCTCCAACCACGGTGGCCGCGTCCTGGACCAGTGCCCCGCCACCGCAGAGGTGCTCCCCGCCATCGCCGATGCCGTGGGAGGCCGCATGAAGATCTTCGTAGACGGCGGCATCCGCACGGGCCTGGATGTGTTCAAGGCCCTGGCCCTGGGCGCTGACGGCGTGCTCATTGGCCGCCCCTTCGTCACCATGGTCTACGGCGGCGGCGCCGAGGGCGTCAAGGTCTACGCCGATAAGCTCCAAAGCGAGCTCCAAGACGCCATGCAAATGTGCGGCGTCCACACCCTAAACGAGATCACCCGCGCCCAGATCTTCCAGCCCTAAAAAGAAAAAGAGAATAAGTAAAAAACAAGACCCTCCCACCCCGAGGGCCTTGTTTTTTCGCTTTTACCCACCGCACCCCATGCAAAAAACCATGTCATTGCGAGGCCAGTTCTCAAACTGGCCGTGGCAATCCGTAATACCCTTTGTAGGGGCGGACGCCCCTGTCCGCCCGCTCCACCGCACCGCTTGTTACGAAATATTGGCCGTGGCACACCACCTGCGCAAGGGGAGGTGGCGCGAAGCGCCGAAGGGGTCGCCCCCGGCACTCCTTGCAGCGCACCCAACCGTCATCCTGCCCAATCCACCCATCAAATCTTTGTTCATCCCTACAAAAATAAAAAAATTCCAAAAATCCTGTCCAAAATCGCCCCCTTTCTGCGTCTTATTATATAGGAAACAAAAATCACATGCCGAAAGGGAGACACCTATGAAAAGAATCGGAAAGCGCCTCCTGCCCCTCCTGGCCCTGCTGCTGACCCTCACAGGCTGCGGCCACCCCTCTGTCATCGACGGCGGCAACTGTTACCCCGACTACGCCGTCCGCATCGACGGCCAGCTTTACCACCTGGAAAACCAGGAGACCACCCTCACCCAGATAGAGGTCCTGGGCCGCATCACCTCCTGCGTGGCGTCGGACCGCACCCCCAAGGCCGACGACCAGTCCAACACCCCCGTCTGCGTCAATAAGCCCTACGGCACCTCCGACGGCCAATTGTATGTCTACTACATCCGCAATTGGCACCTCTGCACGCCCATAGAGGACACCGCTTCCCACGACGGCCACGACGCCCAGCCAGGCACCTACGAGCCCTACACCTTCATCCTCAACACCGGCGGCGAGATCTACTACTGCCGCGACGAGGTGGCGGATGTCCGGGGCGTAGAGGTCCAGGGCCGCATCACCTCCTACCTGCCCAGCGAATACCCGCCCACCGTGGGCCACCAGTCCACCGTCCCCGAGTGCGTGGGCGGCGAATACGGCACCCTCAATGGCCGCCTCTACCTCTACTACTCCTGCCTCTGGCACCCCTGCTACCGCCCGTCAGAACTGAATATTTCAAACTAAAAATAATGCAAAGGCGGCTCCCACCCGGGAGCCGCCTTTATAATGTAGTTATTCAAAAAAGTCAAACCGCGGGTGTGCCTGGTCCACGAATCCCGTCTCGATCTCCACGCCGTCGCCGAAGAACCGCCGCAGCAGCACCACGAATTCCTCCGTGGCCGCCCGCACCTCCGCCTCGTTCACATCGGAAAATCCATCGATAGGGAAGAGGATGGCCCGGGTCTGCTCCGTGATCTTGCCCCGTTCGCTCTGCCGCCAGGTCCACCGCCGCGTGCGCACCTGGCTGCCGGAGGCGTACACGATCTCCCCCGCGTCCGGGGTCTCCTCCTCGGTCTCGCCGAAGGCCACAAAGGTGTCCCCCGCCCGGGCAGGCCGCACCTCCAGCCCGCCCTCCAGGGAGTCGATGTCGTGGGCCCCGATGGGCAGCCGATGGCCGATAGAGATGGCGTTCCCCAGGTCCACGGCCCCGTTGATGCACGGGAACCCCTTGCCCTTGGCAATGCGGGTCAGCAGCGCCTCAATGGAACATAGATACTTGTTGGGGTTGATGGCCAGCGCCCGAAACGCCTCCCGGTAGGGCAGAATGTCTGCCGTCTCCTTGGGCTTCTTGTCTGCAAAATACGCCTCGCAGGCCCGGATGTTCTCCTGCAAAAGTGCCTCCAGCTCCGGCTGAGGACGGGTGTTGTCCAGCCCCCGCACCGCCACCGCGCCGAAGCAAGCTGTGGGCAGCGCGTCAAACACTTCCTGTGCTACCTGATAATACATACCGCTCCGCCTTTCTCACTTTTCCTTGTAGTAGAGCCGACAGTGGCAGTACCCCTCAAAATTCGGGTCCGCGATCTGCTCCTTGAATTCCTTGCAAATGCACTTGTTCTCCGGCGTCCGCTGTACCCGGCAAGGGCAGTACCCGCCCGTGCGCCGCAGCCCCTCCCGAATGTCCCGCACGACCTCCGCGTCCTCATTGAGCCGAACCTTCATAGCAAACCCTCCTTGTAAAAATCCATTCAAGATAACCTGTCCCCATTATACCCCACTTCCCCCAAAAGTCCACCTCAAAATCCAAAAAGTACCAAAGGCTCCCCTGCGCAAGGGGAAATCGGTGAAGCGCCGCCAGTGGCGGAAGAAGCGAGCCGATTTCGAGGAAGTGCCCCGATTGGCGGGCACGATAGTGCCCGGGAATCGGCTGGCACAACGGTGGGCAGGGTGGCGCGAAGCG
>CAVHCH010000073.1:0-9692 GCA_963634265.1 Bacteroidaceae bacterium
CGCGCAGCAGACTGCGAGCCTTTTGTCGGAAAAACCCGGAGGGTTTTTCGACAGGCTCAAAAAACCTCCGTTTGCGTACAGCAAGCGGAGATTTTTTTATATAGAATAAGCGGAATTATTCGTCGTAAATACCCAGGATAACAATGCCCGCCACCACCAGGGCGATCATAAGATAGTGCTTCCAGGAGAGCTTTTCCTTCAGAAAAATGCGGCTCCATACCACCGACAGCACACAGTAGGCGGAGATGATGGGGGCCGCCAGGGCCACATGCTCCGTGTCCGCCAGGGCATAGATGTAGGCGAACTGGCCCGCCGTCTCGCACAGAGCGCCCAGGTACTTGGGCCCCTCCCGCTTGGGCAGCAGCTTCTGCTTGCGGATGATGACCACATACACGAAGCACACGATGCCCGCCGCCAGGAAGGTCAGCTCGTAGGCGCAGTTGGCGCTGTCCTCGTTCAGCGTCTCCAATACCTTGCTGTCGGCGAAGGTGCCCAGGGCGTCCAGCACGCAGTAGAGAATGGGCAGCACCAGCGCCAGGGCGGATTTCGCGTACTTGTAGTTTCCCGCCTCTTGCCGGGCAAGGCGCAGCTCCTCGTCCTCCCGGGCCTCCACGATGCCCAGGCCCACAACGCCCACGCACACCAGCGCCATGGCCGCGTACTGGGCCGGAGCCAGCAGCGCCGTCCCGGTGAGGATGCTCAAGATCGCCACCAGCGCCCCGGAGGAGTTGCAGATAGGCGACGAGATGGACAGCTCAATGTACCTTAGTCCCACATATCCCAGCGCCATGGACAGGATGTACAGCAGCGACACCGGCAGATAGGTGAGGATGATGGAAAAGCTGATCTCCGTCCCCCCGATGAAAATTTCATAAGCCGCGTGCAGACCCATCACAACGCCCACGGCCATGACCATCTTCAGGTGCGCGAGCTTGTCGTCCGCGTCCCGGCAGCCGATTTTAGAAAACAGATCCGACCCGCTCCAAAACAGCAGCGCGATCACAGAAAACCAAAACCACATAGGTGAAAATACTCCTTATTATATTATAGCGTGATGAGCCCGGCATCCAGCAGCTTCTGCATACTCAAGAGAATGCCCAGCTTCCCGTGGTACCAGGTAAGTCCCCCCTGGAAATAGACGGCATAGGGCGGACGGATAGGCCCGTCGGCGGAGAGCTCGATGGAGCTGCCCTGCACAAAGGCCCCGGCGGCCATAATGACCTCGCTCTCGTACCCGGGCATGGCCCAGGGCTCCGGGGTCACATAGCTGTCCACGGCGGCGGCGGATTGGATGCCCTTGCAAAAGGCCACCATGGCCTCCTTGCTGCCCAGCTCCACGGCCTGGATGATGTCGTGTCGGCTCTCCGTGGAGCCGGGCACCACCCGGAACCCCAGCTTTTCATAGCAGGCGGCGGCAAACACGGCGCTCTTCACCGCCGAAGCCACCACCGTAGGGGCCTGGAACAGCCCCTGGTAAAAGGCGGGCATCAGCCCCAGATTCGCGCCCACCTCCTGGCCCAGGCCCGGGGCGCTGAGCCGGTACGCGCAGCGGTCCACGCACGCTTTCGTGCCGCAGATGTACCCGCCGATGGGCGCCAGACCGCCGCCGGGGTTCTTGATGAGGCTCCCCACGATCATGTCCGCCCCCAGGTCCGAGGGCTCCCGCATCTCCACAAACTCGCCGTAGCAGTTGTCCACCATGCAGAGGACATCGGGCTTACACTTCTTGCAGAACGCGATGAGCGCCCCGATCTGCTCCACGGAAAAGGTAGGCCGGGTGGCGTACCCCTTGGACCGCTGAATGGTAATGAGCTTGGTCTTGTCGTTGATGGCCCGGCGGATGCCCTCGTAGTCAAAGGCGCCGTCGGGCAGCAGCGCCACCTCGCTGTAAGTTACGCCGTACTCCGCCAGGGAGCAGGGGGAGGGCCGAATGCCGATGACCTCCTCCAGCGTGTCGTAGGGCCGCCCCACGGGGCTGAGCAATTCGTCCCCGGGCCGCAGATTGGCGCTGAGGGCCACGGTGAGGGCGTGGGTGCCGCAGGTGATCTGAGGCCGCACCAAAGCTGCCTCCGTGTGGAAGCAGTCGGCGTAGACCCGTTCCAGGTTGTCCCGCCCCTCGTCGTCGTAGCCGTAGCCGGTGGTGGCGGCAAAATGGGTGGCGTTCACCCGGTTTTTCTGCATGGCCGCCAGCACCTTGCACTGGTTGTACTCCGCCGCCGCGTCGATTTCCCGAAACCGCTCCGTAAGCCCTTCGAGGATCTTCTCGCCAAATTCATAAACGGCCTGGGAGACCCCCAGCTGCCGATACATTTCGTTCATCATTCTACGCTTTCCTCCGTGTTTTGCAGAATTTCCTGAGCCACCCGGTCCAGCACCTCCGGCCGGGAGACCACCAACCCCTGGCTCTCGCTGCCCAGTATCAGCAGCGTGTCCCCGGGCCGAATGTGAAAGAATTCCCGGGCCTCCTTAGGAATCACGATCTGACCCCGGTCGCCCACCTTAGCGGTCCCAAACACCCGCCGCGTAGGCGACCGCCCCAAAATATGCTTCCCCTGCGGCATACCCTCACCTCACAAAAATCATCTTTTTCACACTTATGTGACAAATGGCAGTATACCACATTAAAATCAAAATGCAAGGTTTTTTCAAAAACAGAGCCTTTATGACGATATCTTTATTGGCTATAGATAAAAAACATGTGAGTTGTGCACAAAAAGAATTGGATGGTTATGGTGAAAATATGGATTTTTTCGATGATTTAAAAATAATGATGACTTCTGCGTCACAATGCGCTATAATAAAAAAAGATGGAATATCGATTTCGCAAGACGGATTTCCCCATATTTTTATAAATCAGAAAGGAAACAAAGAGATGAAAAAGCTAATCGGCATTTTGATGGCGCTGGTCCTGACATTGGCGTTGCTACCCGCAACTGTGTGGGCGGGGGACGAGAATGTGGCACAGATCGGTACTGTGGAATATGCCACATTGCAGGAAGCGTTTGCAAATGTTAAAAAGGGCGAGACCATCAAGCTCCTGAAGAATGCAGCGGGCGACGGCATTTCTGTCCCGTCCGGCAGCAGCTTCACGGTGGACTTCAACGGCTTCACCTATGATGTTAATGGCAAGCTGGTGGGCTCTAAGGGTACGCAGACTCTTGGCTTCCAGCTGCTGAAGGATTCCACGATCACCTTCAAAAACGGCAAGATCACCAGCAGCAAGGCAAAGATACTGGTCCAGAACTATTGCGACCTGACTTTGGACAACATGACGCTTGACGGTGCCAACCTGGTTGCTGATGTGCCGCCTTACACCCTTTCCAATAACTGCGGCAATGTGCTCATCAAGGATACCACGATCACCGCAGCGAGCACCGGCGTTGCATTCGATGTGTACGGCGGCTTTGGCAACTATGGTGATGTTATTGTCACCATTGCGGGCAGCTCCGTGATCAATGGCACCGTGGAGGTCGCGCGCGACAGCGGCACGCAGAATGTAAATAATCTGAAGGTTGAAAACGGCACCATCAACGGCGATCTGAAGGTTGACAAGAATGAGAAAACGACGGTCTCCGTCATTGCGGGCACCTTCGCAAGCGATGTTACCGACTATGTGGATGCCTCTGCCAGCAACCTTGAGAATGTGGACGGCAAGTGGGTCGTAAAGAAGAACCCCGGCGCTGCCAAGATCGGCGACACGGAGTATGAGACCCTGGCCGAGGCCATTGCCGCGGCCCAGGCCGGCGACACCGTTGTCCTGCAAAAGGCTGTCACCATCGGTGCCTATCAGGAGATCCGTAAGGCGATTACTGTGGACCTGGGCGGCAATAAGCTCACCTCCACCGACGGCGGCTTTGATGTCTATGCAGACCTGACCGTGAAGAACGGCAGCATGGAGACCGTGAAGTGGGCTGCCTGGGTGCAGAACGGCGCTGCCCTGGTCATCGAGAAGGATGTCTCCATCAAGACCACCAGCACCGACAGCAACAAGGGCGGTATCACCGTGCAGAACGAGGGCTCCTCTGTTACCATGTTTGGTAAGGTTGAGGCAGCCGGCGGCGCTGCGATCTCCGGCATCGGCAATAAGGATGACGGCGGCGTGATCATTAACATCGAGGAAGGCGCTGTAGTCACCTGCACCAATGAAAACGGTCTGGGCATCTACTATCCCAACACCGCTGAGCTGAACATCAAGGGCGGCACCATCACCGGCGCCACCGGCGTGTATGTCAAGTCCGGCAAGACCACTGTCACCGGCGGCACCATCATCGGCACCGGCACGAAGGCTGATTACGAGTACTATGGCAATGGCGCTAATTCCACCGGCAACGCTTTCGTGGTGGATACCTGCGGCTATCCCGGCGGTGACCCCGTTGTGGAGATCAAGGGCGGCACCTTCAAGAGCGTGAACGCTGAGGCCGTGGGCAGCTACTTCGGTAACACCGCCGAAAAGGCACTGACCGGCTTCATCACCGGCGGCAGCTTCAGCAGCGACCCCACGAAGTATGCAGCCGCTGATTACAAGGTCACCAACGACAACGGCGTGTTCACCGTTGCCAAGAAGGTTCCCAATAATAACAATAACAACAATACCCCCAGCACCTTTGACGCGGGCATCGCCATTTATGGCGTGAGCGCCATGCTGTCTGTGACGGGTATGGCTTGGATGGGTCTCAAGAAAAAGAGCACGACCTACACCGGCAAGCGCGTAGAAAAGTAATACTACCGACAAAAAAGAGAACGCCCTATGGGCGTTCTCTTTTTGCATTTTATAAGGGAAAAAGTGCTGTTCTCACCCCAGCTCCCCCGGAAACTCCACCCCATTCAGCCGCAAGATCGTCCGCAGCGGGTAGTCCCTGTCCAGGTAGTTCCGGCAGAACCATTCAAAAGTTGCCTCCGGCAGATGCACCAGCTCCGGGGCCTCGCAGCGAAACAGCTCAAAGGTTTTCTGATCCCCTGCCAGCAGCGCCGCCAGCACATCCAGCCGCTTTTCCTCCGCCAGCCGGTTCAGGCACGCGTCCATGATGGCGGCGCAGACCTGCTCCTCCCGGGGCGCGTACTGCTCCTTGTTCCCCAGCCAGTAGAGGAACTCGTTGGGGTCCAGGTCCAGCTTCGTGGTGATCTGGCTCAGCTTGTAAAACGCCTGCCAGTCCTTCTTTTTCAGCACCTCGATGAGATACTGCACCAGCCCGTCGTCCAGGGCAATGCAGTCCAAAAACACCTCAAAGGCGTGCTTCCCCGCGTCCGGGTCCGGCTCCTTCTGCGCAGGCTCCTCCGGCTCCTCCTGGGCCTGGCCCGCCAGAGCCTGGGCGGCGGAGAGTACATCGTCCATGGAGAAATTGTCGTAAGCCTCCTGGGGAATTTCATCCCCGGCCACGGCGGCGCAGGCGCGCACAAAGGCGGGGATGCCCATAGCGCTGATCTGCTGCTGCAGCTCCATGGCCCGTCGCATCTCGTCCGCCTCCGTCAGCTTGATGCCCTCGGGCGTTTCCAGGCTGCCCTCGCAGATGCGCGTCATATATTGCAGATAGTATTCAAAAAGTGTCATAGTTTCTCCTCACTTTCCACCCCAAACTTTACCACACCCGGCAGGGAATTGCAAGATGCCCGTAAATATGGTAAGATGTTCCCGAAAGGAGGGACGCCCATGCAGGAATATTACGCCGCGCCCATGGAGGGCC
Organism: Bacteroidaceae bacterium; assembly: GCA_963634265.1. GTDB lineage: Bacteria > Bacillota > Clostridia > Oscillospirales > Oscillospiraceae > Vescimonas. The sequence continues at coordinate 5,682 of CAVHCH010000073.1, forward strand.
TCACCGGCTGGCGCTGGAGGCAGGTCCACGCGGCCCTGTTCGGTGCCGCAGACCGCTACTACACGCCCTTTCTCTCGCCCAACGCCAATTTCGAGTTCCAAACCAAGGAGCTCCGGGAGATCGACCCGGAAAACAACCGTGACCTCCCCGTGGTCCCTCAAATTTTAACCAACCGCGCCGAATATTTTATCTGGGCCGCCAAGGAGTGCCGGGCCCGGGGCTATGCCGAGGTAAATCTGAACCTGGGCTGCCCCTCCGGCACCGTCACCGGGAAGAATAAAGGCGCGGGCCTGCTCCGGGAAACGGACATTCTGCGCACGCTCCTGGACGGCATATTCGATGCCCTCCCGGATCTGAAAATTTCCGTCAAGACCCGTATCGGCTGGGACGACCCCGCCCAGTGGCCCGCCCTGCTGGACCTGCTCAATGACTATCCCATCGCCCTGCTCATCGTCCACCCCCGTGTGCGCACGGAGTTTTATAAGGGCGCCGCCCATCGGGAGGTTTTTGCCTGGACGCAGGAGCATACCCGCCTGCCCCTGTGCTATAACGGCGACCTGTTCACCCCCGCCGATGCCGCCGCCGCGCCCTGGGTGCCCCTAATGCTGGGCCGTGGCCTCCAGGCGGACCCGTCCCTGCTGCGCCGTCTCCGGGGCGGGGAGCGGGCCACCGTCGCGGAGCTGCAAGCCTACCACGACGCCCTCTGCGCCGCCTACCGCCGGGACCACAGCGGCGACGCCCCCACGCTCCACCGCATGCGCGAGCTGTGGAACTACCTGTCCCGCAGCTTCCAGGACCCCGATCCCATCCTCCGTGCCGCCCGCAAATCCCGCACCCTCTCGTCCTACGACCAAGCCGCCCGCGCCTTTTTCGCCGGGGCCCGCCTGTCAGAAAAATAAAAGAGACTGTCGATAAAATGGTACAAATTGCGATAATGGTAAGGAAGGGAGTGTGAGGGAAACCCAAGAAGGGTGTCCCTCACCATTAAAATCAGTCGTTTTTGGAACTTTTTCAAAGTTTCAAAAACGCAGGCAGCGGGGCGAAAAGTCTTTTTCGACACGCTGAAAAAACCTGCCCTCCCGGTTTTTCTCCGAAAGGGCAGTTTTTTTATAAATTAGTCCAGCACAAACACCGTGCAGTTCCGCCGCCCGAAGGCGCAGGCCTGGCTGTACTCGTCGAACCACAGGTCCAGCTTGTAGCCCTTGATGCTCCCGCCGCAGTCGGCAGCGGTAGCCATGCCGTAGGTCAGGTAGCCGTCGTCGGTGTAGATATAGAACCGGGTCCCGTAGGGGAACACCGAGGGGTCCACAGAGATGTTGCCGTAGGCCGTGGGCCGCCCGGAGGCCGTGTAGCCGTGGATGGCGTAGGCGGAGGCGTTGCAGGTGACCTGAGAGGAGAAGGTCATGGTGTCGCCGGAGGCAAAGGTCAGATACCCGCTGCCGTCGTCATTGCGGTGTACGGACACCAGCGTGTCGTCCCGGGAAACGGAGTCCACCAGAGTGCCGTATTCCACCACCTGGGTCACGGAGTTGTCCGCCGTGGTAGAAACCAGCTGGGTCTTTTCCAGCTTGCCCAGCACATAGGTGTCCAGATAGGTCTCCGTAACATTACCGGGCACGCCGGGGGTAAGGATCTTCTCCGTGCCCTTGGCCATCAGCGGGTCGGCGATGCGCTCCTCGTCAAAGGCCGTCTCCACCGGCACATCCCGCAGGTGGGTGTATTCCCGGCACACGGTGATGACCGGGCTGCCCGAGGACAGGTCCACCACCACCATTTCGCCCTCGCTCACCTTCACATGGCTGCGGCGCAGGAGGTTTGCCACGGTCTCCCGGCGGGAGGTCACGGTGGCGGTCTCGTCAGACTGCTCGTCCTGGCCGCCCACGGAGGCTGCCAGCAGCTGCACGCCGTTGTCGCTGCGCTTGGCCGAGGCGGATACCGCCTGCACGGCGGTGCTCACCTGCACCTCCTGGCCCTTGTTCAGAATCAGCTGCACATCCGCCGTGCCCGCGCTGCGGGGGGCGGTGTAGAGGGCGCTGCTCTCGTAGTCCAGGCCCGCGTCGGCGGTGACGGTGTAGATGGCCTCGCTGTCGATGAGCATATACACGCTCTCGTCCACCGGGGCGGGGCTCATGCAGATGCAGATAGCCAGCCCCAGCACCGTCAGCGGCGCCAGCAGAGCCAGCAGCCGACGGCGGGTCACAGGCTGTTCCCGCCCGCTAAAAAGGGATAAAAAGTTTTTCTTCATGGGTTCGCAACCCTCTCTTTTCGGCGCTTTACCCGCCAAAATCGAGAGGCTCCTTTCGGTATAGACTGGATAAAATCAACTCTAAAAGTTAATGGATTGAATCTCGTTTGTAACCGAATTGTAACACTTGTTACAAAATCAAATTTAATGGCAGTATAGCACTTTCCGGCCTCTCTGTCAAGCTTTTCCGGGAATTGCAGGATTTATGCGCCCTCCCGGCCCGAAAAAGCCACACAATCGTGTCAAAATGAATACAAAATTGTAACCAATTTTGCCCCCCAAGGATCCAAACAGGTGTTGCCTGCGGCGGAAAGTTCCGCTATAATGAAAGGAGTATTTTGATCGGAAGAGAAGGAGGGAGCGCCGTGCGTCCTGTGTATATCCCCGTGGGCCACATTGTCAACGCCCACGGCATCAAAGGCGAGGTTAAGCTGAACCCGGAGGGTTTTGCCTCGGAATTCGTGGCGGAGTTCGATATGCTCTATATAAATGAGGAGCCCGTCCGGGTGAAAAGCCGCCGGGTCCATAAGTCCACTTTGCTTTTGACCCTGCCCGGGGTGGAGGACATGGATGCCGCCCTGGCCCTGAAAGGCCGGGAGGTCTCCATCCGCCGGGAAGACGCGCAGCTTCCCGCAGGCGAATATTTCGACGCCGAGCTGGCGGGCCTCACCGTCCTGGACGATGCCACCGGCGCGGTTTTGGGCAAAATTCACCGGGTCCTCCACTATCCCGCCCACAAGGTCTACGAGGTCCGGGGCGCCCGGGAGTACCTGATCCCCGCCGTCCCCGGCGTGTTCATCGCCTCAGTGGACATAGACGGCGGCACCATGCGCGTGCATAACATGAAAGGATTGGCCACCGATGAGAATTGACATCATGACCCTTTTCCCCGACGCTATCGAGGCCATGATGGGCCAGTCCATCATAGGCCGGGCCCGGAACCGGGGCTATATCCGCCTGCACACCCACCAAATTCGGGACTATACCACCAATAAGCAGATGCAGGTGGACGACTACCCCTACGGCGGCGGCCGGGGCGCGGTGATGCAGGCCGACCCCCTCTATCGCTGCTGGGAGCATATCTGTGAGGAAGTAGGGGAGAGGCCCTATACCATTTATATGTCCCCCTGTGGCCGTACCTTCACCCAGGAGGTAGCCAAGGAGCTGAAGGCCGAGCACGAAAATATCCTCCTGGTCTGCGGCCATTACGAGGGCGTAGACCAGCGCTTCATCGACGAGTGCGTGGACGAGGAACTGAGCATGGGCGACTTCGTGCTCACCGGGGGCGAAATTCCGGCCATGGCCGTGGCGGACTGCCTGTTCCGCATGGAGGAGGGCGTCCTGCCCGAGGAGAGCTGCTACACCGACGAGAGCCACTGGAACGGTCTGCTGGAGTACCCCCAGTATTCCCGCCCCGAGGAGTGGCATGGCCGTAAGGTGCCCCCCATCCTCCTCAGCGGCAACCACGGCGCCGTAGACGATTGGCGCAGAAAAGAGAGCTATAAGCGCACCATGACCCGCCGCCCGGACCTCTGGTCCCGCTTCGACCAGTCTGCCATAAAAACTAAACACGATAAAAAGATCCTCCAACAAGCCAAAGACGAATTCGCCGCCGAACAGGAAAAAGAGGACTAAAAGAGTAACTCCACCCCCAAAAAAAGGCTCCCCTGCGCAAGGGGAGCTGTCACGGCTTCGCCGTGACTGAGGGGTCGCCCGCCCCACCGCACTTCTTGCAACCGTCCGTAGGGGGCGGCGTCCCCGACGCC
>CAVHCH010000074.1:0-15290 GCA_963634265.1 Bacteroidaceae bacterium
AGAACATCCACAAGGTGTCCGCCGAGGCTGCTGCCGAGTACGGCCTGGGTTACGACCTGGTTGCTGGCGCCAACATCGCCGGCTTCAAGAAGGTTGCCGAAGCTATGATGGAGCAGGGCTGCTTCTAATCAAGCTGAAAATTCATAAACCGAAAAGGGGAGAAGCCGAAAGGTTTCTCCCTTTTTTTGCCCAAATTTTTGTAGAGCGATTGATGTCAAATTTTGTTGCATTTTGGGGCGGAGTGCGTTAGAATGGGGGCACAGTACGACTTTAGAAAGGACTGCACTATGAAAGGATATGTGACCAAGCTGTGCGACATAGACAGCATTGACATCCCGGCGGAGCTGCTGGAGACGCATGTGGATGCCCGGCTTATTGAGGAGGAGTTGAACGCCCTGTCCCTGCGCTATGCCAAGGAGAGCGATGCGGACTGCGCCGCTAAAGGGGACATTGTTCATTGTCAGGCGGACGGTGGCAGCTACCCCGACGGGCGGTCGATCCTTCTTTTTACCGACACTGCTCTGCCCGGCGCGGAGACTGCTGTTCGGGCCGTTTTGGGCAAAAGCGTGGGCGATACATTTGATACCGAGCTTGCGGGAAAGTTTGTTACCCTCACCGTGAAGAAGATCATCCGCCGCACTCCTGTGGCGGTGGACGACGCGCTCGTTGCCTCCTTGGGCATGGACGGTGTTTCCACTGTGGAGGACTACCGGACCTACCTCACTGAGAAGGCCCAGGCCGATGCCAAGCTGGAGCAGAGCAAGGTGGTCATGCGATACCTGGTGGATGAGCTTTTGAACCGCAGCGAGTTTACCTACGACCAAGCCGAGATGGCGGAGCAGATCGAAAAGGCCAAGGCCGAGTGCGCCGCCATGCCCGAGAGCGAAGATTTTCCCCTTCCCAGCGAGGAGGAGCTTGCCCAGTCGGTCATGAGCCAGCTCCAGCAGGGTTGGGCCGCTGAGGCCTACTGCAAGAAGATCGGCTTCACCCCCGACGAGGACGAGGTGAAGCAGCAGGCCCAGCAGATGGGGCAGATGATGGAGCTTATGGGCGAGGCCGTGCCCAGCGAAGAGGAGCTTCTGGACATGGCCCGCACGGATGCCTGCCTGACCCCGCTGTTTATGCACATCAACGACATCATTATGCAGAAGATGGGAGGGTGAGCCATGATAAGAGAACTGAAAGGCACGGAGTGGAAGGCGTTTTCCCAGGCTGAGTATGCCGTCATCGACTGCTACGGCGAAAACTGCACCGCCTGTGTGGTGCTGGAGCCGGTGTTCAACGCCGCGGCGGATCAGCTTTGCGGCATAGACTTTGGCCGGGTGAACATTTCCTTCGACCCCGACATTGCTGAAACCTTTAATATAGACGCTATGCCGACCCTCCTGTATTTTCGCCGCGGGGAGCTGGTGGACCGCACCATTGGCAGCATCGACTCCGAGACGCTGCTGGCGCATGTGTCCAAGCTCCTGTATGAATAAGGAGGGGACCATGGGAAAAATCAGGCTCAACAGCGACCCCGCCGTGGTGGCGAAGATAAGGGCCGGGCTGAAAGAGACCGGCGGCTACTGCCCCTGCCGCAGGGAGAAAAAACCCGAGTATAAGTGCATCTGCGAGGAATTTAAGGCACAGGTGCAGGACCCCGATTTTGAGGGCTACTGCCACTGCTTGCTTTATTATAAAGAAAAGTAAAAAAGGAGAATTGACATGAAAAAAATCGTTTCCATTCTGCTCGCCGCTGTCATGGTGCTGGGCGTCACGGGATGCAGCCTGTTCAGCAAGGGCGACAGCGTGAAGCTGGGCGACTATGAGCACAAGGATCCCAGCGGCCTGACCTACGACACCCGCACCGTCCTGAAGAACGAGGACTTCGGCGCAGACCTGGCCGACTACGCCAGCGCTGCAGCCTATCCCGATGTCGTGATGCAGGACGAGAGCGGCAACGCCATCGGCCTGTACGACTATGACCCCACCACCGGCCTGGCCAAGGGCTGGACCAGCCTCACCGACGGCACCTACACCGCCTATGACGCGGGCAAGGAAGTGGACCTGGGTATGCCCGACGAGAGCAAGATGGTCACCTTCTCCGGCGATGTGGCCCTGTATTTCGTGGTCTACGCCAAGGGCAGTGAGCCCGTTGAGTCCGACGCCTACCTGATGCTCAGCAGCGCCTCCGACAAGGATGCGGTCCTCGCCGCCATTTCCGGCGCTTTCGGCATGGAGTTCACCGCTGAGAGCGACACCGTTTTGAAGCTGGTCTCCGATAAGGCCACCATTGCCACCGAACTTTCCAACGCCGGTATGACCGGGGATGCCACCAGCGACGCTTACATCGCCCTCCTCAAGGGCAGCTACGGCGTGCGCGAGGACGCAGGCGTGAACCCCTATAAGCCCTATGCCGGGCACCAGGATCCCGCCGACATTGAGTATGACCAGAAGGTGGTGCTCACCGGCAGCGGCCAGGCCGCTGTCACGGAGGACCTGGCGGACTGCGTGGCCGCCCAGACGGATTACCTCTACGGCAAGGACGGCAACATGGTCGCCGCTTACATGTATCTGGAGGGCACGGACAAGGCCGCTACCGATAAGCTGGCCGAGATGTACGGCACTGCCGAGCGCGTGTCTGACACCGCCATCCTCATTGCCTACACCGGCGATGCCATGACCTCTGTTCTTGACGCGTATGTGGGATACAATGTCATCAAGGATCACTCCGTATCCGAGTACACCCGCATGATCGAGGAGACCTTCTTCTCGGTGGTCTACGAAGGGTAAGCCGCAACACAGGGCGGATGCCGCAAACAACGGCATCCGCCTTTTTTCAATAGGAGTTTACTATGGAACAGAGAAACAAAACGACCCCCGGCGGGACCTGGAAAGCGCTGTTTGCAACGCTTAAAAAGCTCCGGCTGCCGTGGCTGTGGGTGCTGGCAGCCCTGGTGATGAACACCGGGCTCAATACCATGCTCCTGGAGATACCGGACATGACGGCAAATCTCCTGGGCGGTGACCTGTCGGCCAAGGCGGTGACGGAGGCGGTGATCTATTACATCGCATACGGTATCTTGTCCTTTGTGGGCGTGGCCGTGCAGGTGCAGGCCCAGTCCTTCGGCGTGCGGCGCTCCCGGGAGAGCATCTGGCGCAAGATGCTGGGCATGAAGATGGAGCACTACGACCGCAACGATGCCTCCGACCTCATGAGCACTATCATCAACGACGCGGGCAATGCCGCCAACGACATCGTCAATGTCATCATCTACCTGATCCCCGATGTGTATTATGTGGTGGCGGCCCTGCTGAAGATCAACCGCTATCACAGCATCCTGGCCCTGTCCTGCTTTGCCATGCTCCCGCTGAAATATATCTATGTGCTCATCATGGGCAAAAAGGTGCAGGAGGCCACCACCCGGTCCTATGACCGCATCGGCCAGCTCACCAGCTTCCTGGCCGACCGCATCAGCCACCTGCCCCTCATTAAGACCTATACCAATGAACGGAGCGAGAGCGAAAAAGGCCGTCAGGCCGCCTACGGGCTGCTGAAGGCCAATATGCGCCTGGTGCGCCTGGACAATATCTCCGCCGGTATCGTGGCCTTTTTGGACATTTTGCAGAAGTTCATCGTGGTGGTGGTGGCGGTGATCCTCCTGCAGCGCAAGGAGATCGACATTGCCATGTGGCTGGCCTTCTTCCTCTTTTCCCAGAACCTGTTTCCCACCATGGATGCCGTGTTTGACTACTGGATCAAGATCAAGGGCATCAAGGGCTCCTTTGAGCGGGCCAGCGGCATTATGAACGGCGAGGACGAGCCCTCCGGCGCCGCCGCCACCCCCGAAAACGGCGAGGTGCGCTTTGAGAATGTGACCTTTACCTATCCCGGGGCCGACGCACCGGCGCTGAGAGATGTTTCCTTCACCGTGCCCGACGGCAGTATGGTGGCCATCGTGGGTATGTGCGGCAGCGGCAAGACCACCTCCGTCAGCCTCCTGGAGCGCTTCTACCAGCCTGACGCAGGGCGGATCTTGGTGGGCGGCACGGATATATGCGACCTGCCCCTGACAGACTACCGCCGCCGCCTTGCCTATGTGCAGCAGGGCGCGGGCATCTTCAGCGGCACCCTGCGCGACGCCCTGACCTACGGCATCGACCGGGAAATTCCCGACGAGGAGATCTTCGCCGCCGCCCGGCGCACGGGCTTCAGCGAGTATCTGGACCTCTGCCCGGAGGGACTTTCCACCGAGGTGGCCGCCGGGGGCGACTCCATGTCCGGCGGGCAGAAGCAGCGCCTGGTGCTCACCCGCGAGGTGCTCCGGGGCGGCCATATCATCCTTATGGACGAGCCCACCAGCGCCCTGGATGTCCGTGTGTCGGCCAAGATACAGGAGACCATGGACGCGGTGTTCGCGGGCAAGACCCGCATCCTTATCACCCACGACCTGGACTATGCCCGGCGCTGTGGGCGTATCCTGGTGCTGTCCGATGGCCGGCTTGTGGGCGACGGCAGCCCCGAGGAGCTGCTTCGGACCTGCCCCACCTACCGCACGATGGTGGAAAACGCGACCAAGGAGGCAGAAATATGAAAAAGAAAACCCGATATTTCAGCGTCCTCCGGGGCGTTAAGCTGCCCTGGCTGGTGATCCTGCTCAGTGTGGCGTTTTCCGTGGTGTCTATGAGCGCGGAGCTTACCAGCGCGCAGCTCACCGCCGGTGTCATCGACACCAGCCAGACCGCCATTGATTCCCGGCTGCTTCTGCGCTACATCTCCGTGACGGCGGCGGCAGCGGTGCTGACCATCGCCGGAAACTACTTTACCCGCCGGATGGAGGAGACCATCAACCTCCGCGTGCGCTGCAAGCTCTGGGAGAAGATCATGCACCTGCCCTCCCGGTATTACGACGAGGACAACGGCAACGAGCTTGTGAGCCGTGTCACCTCCGATGCCGAGTCCCCCTCGTCCCTGTTTTCCATGGCTGTGTCCTTCGTGGTGTGTGTGGTCACGGCGGTGCAGGGCTTTATGAAGCTCTATGACTACAACACCATGCTGGCAAACTACTCCCTGCTCATCATTCCCCTGACCCTCATCATCTGCTTCATCTACGGCAAGGTCATGTATAAGCTGGGCATTTACAGCACCGTTACCATGGCCGGGAGCCTGGGGTATCTGGCCGAGCGGGTGCGCAACTTCCGCCTCATTAAGAGCGCCGCCGCCGAAAAGCTGGAGAGCGCCCGGGGCAATGCCACCTTCAAGCGGATGTATAAGGCGGAGTTTCTCAACTGGCTCATGATCGCCACCCACCAGCTTGCCTCCAGCCTGTTTTCCATCCTGTTCATCTTCGTTATCTTCGTCATCGGCGGCAGGCTGGTGCATACGGGTGAGCTGACCATCGGTGAGCTGACGGCCTTTTACATGGTCACGGGCATCGTCGGCCTCCAGCTCATGCAGTTTTTCATGAATGTGGGCTCCGTGTCCGGCATCTTCGGCACCATGCAGAAGATCAACAGCATTGCCGATGCCCAGCCCGAGGCGGAGGCGGGAAAGCCCGTCCCCGACCTGTGCGCGGATATTCGATTTGAAAATGTGAGCTTTTCCTACCATGAGGGTCGGGAGGTGCTGAAAAATGTTTCCCTGACCATCCCCATGGGCAAGGTGACGGCCATCGTCGGCGGCAACGGCGCGGGCAAGAGCACGCTGTTCAAGCTCCTGGTGCGCCTGTATGAGCCTACAGCGGGCAGCGTGAGGTTCGGCGAGGACAGCATCGCGGACTACGACCTCATCGCCTGGCGCGACCGCTTCGCCTATGTGTTCCAGAAGGACCCCCTCATCGGCGGCACGGTGCGGGAGAACATGACCTACGGCCTGGACCGGGAGGTCACCGAGGAGGAGCTGATCCAGACGGCCAAAAAGGCCAACTGCTATGACTGCATCATGGAAAAGCCCGGTGGCTTTGACGAGGATGTGGGCCTGGGCGGCTCCAACTTCTCCGGCGGCCAGGCCCAGTGCATCTCCATTGCCCGGGCCATGCTCCGGGGCGCGGACTTCCTGCTTTTAGACGAGGCCACCAGCAACCTGGATGTGACCAGCGAGGCCCTGGTGACGGACGCCTTGAATAAGCTCATGGAAAACCGCACCACCATCATGATCGCCCACAGCTACGCCGCCACCAAGAACGCCGACAACATCATCGTCCTGTGCGACGGTGCCGTGGAGGCCCAGGGTGCCCCGGCGGAGCTGGAGCAGACCAACGACTACTATAAACTTTTCCGCAAGACCCTGTGATGAAAAGGGAGGTATTATGACAGCAGAAATGAAAAAACTCACCGACCTGGAGCCCGGCGCCGTTACCGCCGGTTTCCGGCTGGAAAAGAAGCAGTATGTTCCGGCTAAAAAAGGGACGCTTTACACCCTGCGCCACGAAAAGTGCGGGGCCCGGCTCCTGTATTTCGACCGTCCGGACCCCAATAAGACCTTCGCTGTGGCCTTTAAGACCCTGCCCGAGGACGACACGGGCGTGTTCCACATCCTGGAGCACAGCGTTTTGAACGGGTCCAAGAAATTCCCCGTGAAGGAGCCCTTTGTCTCCCTGCTGCAAAGCTCCCTGCAAACCTTCTTGAATGCCTACACCTTCGGCGACAAGACCATGTTCCCGGTGTCCAGCCGCAATGAGCGGGACCTGTTCAACCTCATGAGCGTCTACCTGGATGCCGTGTTTTGCCCCAGCATCTACGAAAAGCGAGAGATCTTCATGCAGGAGGGCTGGCACTATGAGTTTGACCCGGAGACGGGGGAGGTCAGCTACAACGGCGTGGTTTTCAGCGAGATGAAGGGGGCCTATTCGGATGTGGAGCGCATCATGGGCGAGGCCTGCGACCGGCTGCTCTATCCCGACACCTGCTACCGCTTTTCCTCCGGCGGCAAGCCGGAGAACATCCCGGGCCTCACCTATGAGAAGTTTATCGCCGCCCACAAGCGCTTTTACCACCCGTCCAACGCCTACTTCTTCCTGGACGGCCACATGGATGTGGACAGCGCGCTTTCGTACATAGACGGGGAATATCTCTCCCATTATGACCTGCGTACCCCGGACTTTGATTTCACCGACCAAAAGCCCGTCACCGGCTCTGCCACCGTCTACTTTGCCCCCACCCAGGGCGAGGACCGGGCGCACATGGTCATGGGCAAGCTGCTGTGCCGCTTTGACGAAGTGGAAAAGCTCTATGCCGCCAAGATCTTGGCCGACTACCTCACCGGGTCCAACGAAGCGCCCCTGAAGCGGGCCTTTTTGGAAAAGGGCCTTGCCCAGGATGTTTCCGTGGACATCAACGACGGCATCTACCAGCCCTCCGTGGCCCTGGTGGTGCGCAACACCGCCGAGGACCGGTTCGAGGAGATACGCCGCTTCGTGCCCGAGACCGTCCGGGCCATTGCGGAGGAGGGCCTGGACCGCGACGCCCTCCACGCCTGCATCGAGCGCTTCGCCTTCACCTGTCGGGAGATCACCGAGCCCTACGGCGTGGAGCTGGCCATCAAGGCCCTGGACGGCTGGCTCTACGGCGGCGACCCGCTGCTGCATATTGACAACGCCGCCGTTTTCGACGCCCTGCGCCGGGAGCTTGGCACCGGCTACTTTGAGCGGCTCCTGCTGGAGATGCTGGCAGACCCGGAGGACAAATGCTATGTCTACGCCCTGGCCTCCCAGACGAAGCTCTCCGACGATGCCCGGCGGGAGCGCCAACGCATCGACGCCGAGACCGCCACCTGGGACGAGAAAAAGCGCCAAGAGGAGATGCGGGCCGTTCAAAAAATGCAGCAGTGGCAGCAGAGCCAGGACGACGAGCAGACGCTCAAGACCCTCCCGGTGCTGGACCTGCGCGACATTCCCCGGACGGTGGAGCTGACCCCCGTACAGCCCTGCCAGGTGGCCGGGCAAAAGGCCCTCCGGGTGGCCGCGAATACCGACGGCATCGTGTATCTGAACCTGTATTTCGATGTCTCCGACCTCACCGTGGAGGAGCTGCGCCGGCTCAATATCCTGGCCACCTGCCTGGGCGAGCTGCGCACAGAGCATTTCCCGGCCCTGACGCTGCAAAATAAGATCAAGGCCACCTTCGGCAGCATCAGTGCCAAGCTGGACCTGGTCTCCCGGGAGGGCGAGCTGAAAAAATGCACGCCGTACCTGGTGGTTTCCGCCGGTGTGCTGCGGGAGAACCTGTCCGCCGCCGCAGACCTCCTGACTGAGCTCATGAACCACACCTGCTGGGACGAGACGGACAAGATCGGCGAGATCGTGGTGCAGAGCGACTACGCCATCCAGCAGGCCCTCATCGGTAGCGGCCACACCTTTGCCATCACCAAGGCCCTGGCTCCCTTCTCGGCGGAGGACACCCTGCGGGAGGCCATAGCGGGCGAGAGCTTTGCCAGCTGGGTGACGGAGCTTGCGGGCGAGTATTCCCAGCGCGGCGCGGAGCTGGCGGATGATCTGGCGGACCTTGCAAAGCGCGTGTTCACGGCAAACCGCCTGTTCGTGGGCTTCGGCGGCGAGGCAGACCCGGCGGCCCTGGAGCGCCTTGTCAACGCCCTGCCCCGGGGCGAAATGGGCGAGGCCGTCCCGGCCCCCGCTTGCGCCGGCGGCGACTGCACCATCGAAATTCCCGCCGATGTGGGTTACAGCGCCCTGGGCACGAACCTCTGCGCCCTGGGCGGAAAGTACACGGGTGCGTGGCCGGTGCTCTCGTCCATGATGACCTACGGCTACCTCTGGAACGCCGTGCGCGTGCAGGGCGGGGCCTACGGCACGGGCATGAATGTGCGCCCGAACGGCGGCCTGTTCTGCTACTCCTACCGCGACCCCGATCTGCCCGGCTCCGCCCAGGCCTTTGCGGCGCTCCCGGATGTACTGGAGCAGATGCTGGCGGAGGACATGCCCCTGGACGACATCATCATCGGCACCGTGAACACCACGGACCCGCTGCTGGACCCGGCGAGCCTGTGCGAAGTGAGCTGCCGCCGCTATCTCCGGGGCACCACCGCCGGGGACATCGCCAAGCTGCGCGGCGAGATACTGGACGCCACCGCCGCAGACCTGCGTGCGCTGCTGCCCATGCTGCGCACCTGCCTGGAAAAGGCCGTGTTCTGCGCCGCCGGAGCCCCCGACGCCGTGGCCTTTGTAAAGGAAAAGTAAATAGTTCCTATAAATCATGAAAGGGATGCTTCTTGCGAAGTGTCCCTTTTTTTAGGTCAGCATGAAAAAGCAGGGGAGGGGAGACGGCGCAAAAAACAGAAGAAAAAATAGAATGACCCCCTTGCATTTTAGCTTTTGCGGTACTATAATAATGCCGTTATCGATAATAGCGTTATTGATTTTGCGGGAGGTGACGGCATGGCGACGAGGGACCATTCCCTGGACAGCGGCATTGCGAAGGCGGCCTATGCGGAGTTCCTTTCCTGCGGCTTTCAGCGGGCCTCGCTGCACAAGATCGCCCAGAACGCCGGGGTCACCACTGGGGCCATCTACACTCGCTATAAGAACAAGGACGCGCTGTTTGTCAGCCTTTTGCAGGACTTTTTCGCCGTGATGGAGGAGGCGTTTTCTCCGGCGGCGGAGGAATATGACCGGGCGAAGCAAAGCGGCCGAACAGAGGATGTTACCCGTGCCATCCAGGCCGAGGAGAAGATTTATTTCCGCCTCCTCACCGAGCATTACGATGAGTGTACCCTGTTTTTCAGCCGCAGCGACGGCAGCTCCGTGGAGACCATGCTCCGGGAGCTGGTGCAGCGCAAAACGGAGCAGACCGTGGCGTTTTTCGCCCAGGTCTACGGCAAAGCGCCCAACGAAGACGCCATCCGCCTGCTGATGGGCTCGCAATTCGGCTATTTTCGGCAGCTGCTCAATGCACATTTGGAGGAGGAGCGGATGTTCGCCTGCCTCCGCTCCATCCTGGATTTCTTCAACGCCGGGTGGCGGCAATTGTGCGACACGCTGCAATAAAAACAAGACCTTTCCCGGGCGGGACCCCCGCCCATTTCTTACGGCGGTCGGTTAGACGGAACTAACTTAAAATTACAGAAAATTTTGCTTTGCCTCACATCACCCGGAGAAAACCACCGAACTGCCCCTGTGATCGCCGCCATTTCGGCTTTCAAAATAGAAAATCATAGCAAAGGAGTCTTTACCTATGAACCAAACCTCAGCCCCAAAGCGCTCTGCCGCCTCGTGGCTCCTGGAGCTTTCGAGGGGCCTGCGGGGCGAATACGCCCTGAGCATCCTCACGGCGCTGCTGGGCGTCGCCTGCTCGCTGATCCCGTATTTTATCATCATCCGCATCATCACCGCCCTGGTGAGCGGCACGGCGGAGCTGGCCCGGTGCCTGACGCTCTGCGCCTGGATGGCAGGCTGCTGGGTGATGCGCTATGTGCTGCACAGCGTATCCACCTCGCTCTCCCACCATGCCACCTTCCATGTGCTGGCGAACACCCGCACGCGGCTGCTGGATAAGCTGGCCACCCTGCCCCTGGGCACGGTGCTGGACCGCTCCTCCGGCTCCTATAAGAACATCATCGTGGAGCGGGTGGACTCCATCGAGACCACCCTGGCCCATCTGGTGCCGGAGATGACCTCCAACATCATCGGCGCTCTGGCGGTGCTGGTGCTGCTGTTCGTGGAGGACTGGCGCATGGGCCTGGCTATGCTCATCGTCCTGCCCTTGGGCGTCCTGTGTTTTCTGTCCATGTTCAGCGGGTACAACGAGAAGTTCCGGCGCACCGTCGTCTCCACCAAGGTCCTCAACGACACCGCCGTGGAGTATATCGGCGGCATTGAGGTCATCAAGGCCTTCGGCCAGTCCGGCACCAGCTACGCCAAGTTCGTCTCCGCCGCCAAGGAGGGGGCCGACTGCTTCATCGACTGGATGCGCGGGAGCCTTTTCGGCCAGGTGGCGGGCATGGCTATCTTCCCCTCCACGCTGCTGGGCATCCTCCCGGTGGGCTGCCTGCTCTACATGGGCGGCACCCTGCCCGCCGAGACATTTCTCGCGGTCATCGTCCTGTCCTTCGGCGTCATGCAGCCGCTGATCACCGCCTTTTCCTACACCGACGATATCGCGCAGGTGACCACCATCGTGGGCGAGGTGGCTGATGTCCTCTCCGGTGAGGATATGCAGCGTCCGGAGATGGCGGAAAAGCTGCCGGCGGACAATGCCATCGAACTGAAAAGCGTGCGCTTTGCCTACCATGACAAGGAAGTCCTTCACGGCGTCAGCCTGCGCATCGAGCCGGGCACGGTCAACGCCCTGGTGGGCCCCTCCGGCAGCGGCAAGTCCACCATCGCCCGGCTGGTGGCCTCCCTCTGGGATGTGCAGGACGGCGCCATCGAGCTGGGCGGCGTGGACCTGCGAAGCCTCCCGCTGAAGGACTGCACCGACCGCATCGCCTATGTGTCCCAGGAGAACTATCTCTTTGACCTCTCCGTCATGGACAACATTCGCCTGGGCAAAAAGGGCGCCACGGATGAGGAGGTCATCGCCGCAGCAAAAAAATGCGGCTGCCACGAGTTCATCCTGGGCCTGGAAAACGGCTACGAGACGCTGTGCGGCGCCTCCGGCGGACACCTCTCCGGCGGCGAGCGCCAGCGCATCTCCATCGCCCGGGCCATGCTGAAGGACGCACCCATCGTCATTCTGGACGAGGCCACCTCCTATACCGACCCGGAAAACGAGGCGGTCATTCAGTCCGCGCTGGCAAGGCTGATCCGCGGCAAGACCCTGCTGGTCATTGCCCATCGGCTCTCCACCATCGCCGACGCTGACCAGATCATCGTGGTAAACCACGGGCAGATCGAAGCCGCCGGCACCCAGGCGGAGCTTCTGGCGTCCTGCCCGCTTTATAAAACCATGTGGCAGGCCCACATCAGCGTCAAAGACAACGGGGAGGTGGCGTAATGTTTCGTACTCTGAAAAAATTCTTCGCCTTCTGCGGCGAGGACAACCGAAAAATGTTCGTGGCGTCTATCTGGCTGGGCGTGGTCAGCGCCATCTGCTCTGCCATGCGCATCCCCGCCGCCGCCATCGTCATCCGGGCGCTGCTGGATAAGAATGTCACCATGTCCACCCTCTGGACGAGCCTGGGCATCATCGTGGCCTCCCTGGTCATCACCATCGCCATCAACATGAAGTCCACCATGCTCCAGACCCGGGCGGGCTACCGGGCCTGCGCCAACAAGCGCATCGAGATCGCCGAGCACCTGCGCTATCTCCCTATGGGCTGGTTCAATGATAACAGCCTGGGCGAGGTCACTTCCGTCACCACCAATACCATGGAGAACATGGCCAATGTGGCCACCCGCGTGGTCATGGTCACCACCCGGGGCTTCCTCACCTCCGGCATCATCGCGGCCATGATGCTCCTCTTTGACTGGCGCATGGGCCTGATCACCCTGGGCGGCCTGGTGCTGTTTTTCGCCGTCAACGCCGCCATGCAGCGCTCCGAGCAGTCCCTGGCCCAGCGGAAATTCAACGCCGATGAGCGCCTGGTCTCCAAAATTTTGGAGTATGTGCAGGGCATCGCCGAGGTGAAAAATTTCGACCTGACCCGCGACTCCGCCACCCAGGTCCGCGGGGCTGTGGAGGAAGCCCGCAAGGCGTCCTTCGCCATGGAGATCCCGTCGGTGCTCTATATGCTGGCACAGTTCGTGGTCAATAAGCTCACAGGCGTTGCCGTCTGCGCCGCTGCCATCGCCTTTTATTTCGGCGGCACCATGGCGCTCTCCGACTGCCTGCTGATGCTCATTTGCTCCTTCATCCTCTTTGAGCAGCTGGACAGCGCCGGCAGCTTTTCGTCCCTCTTCCGCTCCATCGACATCGGCGTGGACAAGGCCAATTCCATCCTGCAAGTGGAGCCTATGGACATCGACGGCGCCGACCTGACCCCGGAGCGGGAGGACATCACCCTGTCCCATGTGGATTTTTCCTACGACAGTAAGCCCATCCTGCGGGATGTGTCGCTGACCATCCCGGAAAAGACCACGGCTGCCATCGTGGGCCCCAGCGGCAGCGGCAAAACCACGCTCTGCAATCTCATGGCGCGGTTCTGGGATGTGCAGGGGGGCAGCGTGACCCTGGGTGGCCGCGATGTCCGCGCATACAGCTACGACAGCCTCATGCGCAACTTCTCCTTCGTGTTCCAGCGGACCTATCTTTTCTCCGACACCATCGCCAATAATATCCGCTTCGGCAGGCCGGAGGCCACCATGGACCAGGTGATGGCCGCCGCCAAAAAGGCCCGGTGCTATGACTTCATCATGGCCCTGCCGGAGGGCTTCGACACCGTCATCGGCGAGGGCGGGGCCACCCTCTCCGGCGGCGAGCGCCAGCGCATCTCCATCGCCCGGGCCATCATGAAGGACGCGCCCATCATCATCCTGGACGAAGCCACCGCCAATGTGGACCCGGAAAATGAAAAGGAACTGATGGAGGCCGTGGGCGAACTGACCCACAATAAAACGGTCATCCTAATCGCCCACCGCCTGAAAACCGTGCGGGGAGCCGACCGGATCTTCGTCGTGGACCACGGCCAGATCGTCCAGCAAGGCACCCACGAGACCCTGGTAGCCACAGACGGCCTCTACCGCCGCTTCGTAGTAGAACGCAGCCAAGCCGCCGGGTGGAAGGTGTGACCCTGCTTTGTCCAATTAAATCCAAAACACCACTGTGCGCTTTGTGCGCACAGTGGTGTTTTGGATTTTTGCGAACAACAGCAGTTGTAAAAATTCCTGTCCATTTCTTTCACAGAGTTTATCCCTCCGTGATTAGCCCCGCAAAAAGGGCGGAAGCTGCGCGGTCTCCCAGCGGAAGCCATAGGGCATGACACAGTTTCATGACTGCGCATAAACTACATGGCAAGGACTGCCAGCTTATCCATATTGGCGCGCTTCAGTTCCATGGAGGAGTGCACATAGCGGTTCAGGGTGATGGTCGTGTTGGCATGGCCAAGGATTTCCGAAAGAGATTTAATCTCAAAGCCCAGTTCAACGGCTCTGGTCGCAAATGTGTGTCGAAGTGTGTGCGCGTGAACGCCTTCCAGGCCACACGCGTGGGTGTACTTTTCAATGCGGTACTGGAACCGGCGAGGCTCCATGTATTGCATCGTCCCAGTCAGGATGTAGGCATTGGGGTCGCACACTTCGAACCTCTGGCAAAGGGCAGCGGCGTTATCCGTCAGCGGAATGGTACGAACCGAGGTGTTGCTCTTCGGCGCTCCAATGAGAATCTTTGTTTTCTCCGTCGTATCGAAGCTGTGGAGTCGCTGCATGGTGGCGCTAACCGAAATAGTCTTTTCCCCTGTGTTTATGTCCGCCCATCGCAATGCACACAGTTCGCCGACACGAAGCCCCGTAAACAGCATGAGCAGGACCCCGAACTTGCAGAGGTCCGTATCGTTTAGGAGATACAGCGTGAACTGCCGCTGCTCCTCCCGGGAAAGCACACGCATTTCACGGCGACTCTCCTTTGGATATGTGATCTCCACCGTTGGGAAAACGCCCGGGAATTGCGCGGCGGTATACTTCAATATGCCGTGCAGTACGGCCAGAATATCGTGCACCGTTTTCGTGGAGAGCTGCCTCTCCTCCAGCAGTTCCCTTGCGAAATCGTCTACCACTCCCGTTGATATGCCCAGGGGATAGCAGCTGCCGAGCTTCGGCTTAATGTGCTTTTCAAGGATCGTGTGATACTTGGCATAGGTGGATTCCCGAATTTGCGTTCTGCGCCTTTGCAGCCATGCGTCGCAGTAAAAAGTAAAGCGGCGGGCGTTCACAGGCGGCAAGGGTTTGCCGTTTATGATCGCTGCTTTGCACTTCGCCGCCTTTTCCCTCGCCTCCTGATAGGTCTTGCCATAGCAGAAACCGTACTTGATCTTGCCGGACAGCTCGTGACCCTTGATGTACCGGGCCTCCCACCGTCCGTCTTTTCTCTTGAAGATGTTTTCGCCTTTCTTCATGCTGAAAGCCTCCTGTTTTTATTGTCCAAGTGGATGCCATATATTTTAGCGAAGATAATTGACTATTTTTTGACTGCGTATACGGCTGCTCATCCCCATTAACGCAATGGTGCTCCCGTTAAGAATCGAAAAAATTTGTCAAAAGGCTTGCATCGCACATCAATGTACGGTATACACTCCGTGTGGCAGGCCATTTTTCAGTGCGCCCCAAACATGAGCTTTTAGGCAAAAGGCCGAAATTTCGGAATGTGTAGGTTTGTCAAACATATTGGACAGTGAACTCGTTGGGAGAAAGCCAGAGGAG
>CAVHCH010000075.1:0-17193 GCA_963634265.1 Bacteroidaceae bacterium
CTGCAGTCGGAGTTCATCTCCTCGGTCTCTCATGAGCTGCGCACGCCCCTGACGGCCATCAACGGCTGGGGCGAGACGCTGCTGGCGGACGACGGCAGCGATCCGGAAGCCCTGCAGCGGGGACTGGGCATCATCGTGAAGGAGTCCGGCCGCCTGACCAATATGGTGGAGGAGCTGCTGGACTTTTCCAAGATGTCCGACGGCCGCTTCTCCCTGCATCTGGAGCAGACGGACCTGCAGGCGGAGTTCGAGGACGCCGTCTATACCTATCACGAGATCTTCAAGCAGCAGGGCATCACCCTGGAATACCGCAGCGACGGCGTGTATGACGAGCCCATCACCGCCGACCCCGAGCGGCTCAAGCAGGTGTTCTGCAACGTGCTGGATAACGCCGCCAAGCACGGCGGCGCCGGCAAGCGCATCGAGGCGCGGCTGACGAAGCGGGGCAGTCACTACATCATCACCATTCGGGACTATGGCCCCGGCATCCCCGCCGACGACCTGCCCCACGTAAAGGAAAAGTTCTATAAGGGCGCCTCCAAGGCCCGCGGCAGCGGCATCGGCCTTGCCGTGTGCGACGAGATCATCCGCCTGCACAACGGCACCCTGACCATCGGCAACGCCAAGGGCGGCGGCTGCGTGGTCACCATCCGCCTGCCCGCCTCGCCCCACAGAGGCCATCACGAAAAAGAAAAGAATCAATAGAACGCATGTTGCAATTCTAAAAAATATGTGTTATACTGATCGCAACAGAAAGGACATCCCATGGCAGAAAAGCAAAAAGGCACATTCCGCACCACCAGCGGCGGCCAGGCGTTGATCGAGGGCATCCTCATGCGCGGGCCGGAGAAGGACGCCATCGTCGTCCGCGCGCCGGAGGGGCTGGTGACCAAGGTGACGGAGCGGAAATTCATCAAGGATAAATACCCCATCCTGGGCCTGCCCATCATTCGGGGCGCGGCCACGTTTTTAAGCTCCATCATCACCGGCGTCAAGGCGCTGATGTTCTCGGCGGACTATTTCCCCGACGATGAAAACGCCCAGCCCAGCAAGCTGGATCAGTGGCTGGAAAAGCATGTCCCCGCCGAAAAGCTGCAGGGTGTGCTGATCGCCGTGTCCGTGATCCTGTCGCTGGGCATGACGCTGGCGCTGTTCATGCTGCTGCCCACCTTCATCGCGGGGCTGTTCCACGCCCAGAGCGCCGCGGTACATAATCTCATCGAGGGCGTGGTGAAGGTGCTGATCTTCCTGCTGTACCTGATCCTCTGCTCCAAGCAGAAGGATGTGCGCCGGGTGTTCTGCTACCACGGCGCCGAGCACAAGACCATTTTCTGCTACGAGGCGGGTCTGCCCCTGACGGTGGAGAACGCCCGCATCCAGCCCCGGCACCATCCCCGCTGCGGCACCAGCTTTTTGTTCGTGGTGATCGTGGTGTCCATCCTGTTCTCCTCCGTGGTGTTCACCCAGGTGGAGTGGCAGAATCTGTGGGTCCGCGTGGGCATGCACCTGCTGCTCCTGATGCCGGTGGTGGGCATCACCTACGAGTTTAACCGCTTCGTGGGCCGCCATGATAACGCCGTCACCCGGGCCCTGTCCGCCCCGGGCATGTGGCTGCAAAACTTCACCACCTTCGAGCCCGACGACTCCATGCTGGAGGTGGCTATCGAGGCACTGAAATTGGTCCTGCCCGATGAAAAAGGCAAGGACGAATGGTAAAAATTACTGGCGAAAAATCTTCGATTTTTCTGCCAAAAGGCTTGCAGCCTGCTGCGCGCATAATTTTTGCGCCGGGCGCAAAAATTCCACACTTGCAGTCTGAGAGGTATTTTTCCCCACGCACATGTCGCGGTGAAAAATGATTTCAATTTTTTGCGTCTGCGGACGCAAACTCTGCGAGGCCATTTTAGACTTTTCAAGCTAAAAAATTTCAAATTTCCACAGAAGGTGACAACAAATAGTATTATGGCTATTACATATAACAATTTGTATATGGATATTCGCCAGCAGCTGCGCCTGGCCGGGGTCCAGGCCTCCACCCTGGAGGCCCGGGAGCTGGTGTGCTTTGCCGCCGGGAAGACCCGCCAGCAGCTCCTGCGGGACGGCCAGCTCTATGTGCCCCCGGTGGTGGAGGAACAGGTGCGGAGCCTGGTGCAGCGGCACCTGGCCGGGGAGCCGGTGGCCTATCTCATCGGCGAGTGGGAGTTTTACGGCCTGCCCCTGGACATCGACCGCCAGGTGCTCATTCCCCGGGCGGATACGGAGACCCTGGTGGACTGCGCCCTGCCCTTTCTCCGGGCGAATCCGGGCAGCCGGGTCTTGGACCTTTGCACCGGGTCCGGCTGCGTGGGCCTGGCGGTTGCCAGCCAGATGCCGGACTGCCGGGTGACTTTGGGCGACCTCTCTGAGGGAGCCCTGCGGGTATGCCGCCAAAACATCCGCCGCAACGACCTCTCCGACCGGGTGGCCCCCCTGCAAATGAACGCCATGCAGTCCCCGCCCAGCCGGCTGGGCACCTACGACTGCATCCTCTGTAACCCCCCTTACATCCCCTCCGGCGACATCCCGGGCCTGGACGCCTCTGTGCGCGACTACGAGCCCCACAGCGCCCTGGACGGCGGGGAGGACGGGCTGGACTTTTACCGGGCCGTCAGCAGCCTGTGGCGGGAGGCCCTGCGCACCGGCGGGATGCTCCTGTTTGAAGTGGGCATCGGCCAGGCGGACGATGTGCTGCGCATCATGCGCTCCTTCGGCTTCGGCGACCTGGAGATCACCCCCGACCCCGGCGGCATCCCCCGAGTGGTGCAGGGCAGGCTTTACGACGAGATTTAGCTGGCGAAAAATCTTCGATTTTTCTGCCAAAGGGCTTGCAGTCTGCTGCGCGCATAATTTTGAGCCGTTGGCTCAAAATTCCACACTTGCAGCCTGAGAGGTATTTTTCCCCACGCGCATGTCGCGGTGAAAAATGATTTCAATTTTTTGCCGCCTGCGGGCGGCAAACTCTGCGAGGCTTAATAAACAAAAACTTATATTTATTAACATTGGAGGAATGGATCATGGCAGCAAAGAAAGAACCGATGACCGCCGCGGCGGTGGACAAGTCCGACAAGAAAAAAGCCCTGGAGGGGGCCATGCAGCAGATCGAGCGCCTGTACGGCAAGGGCTCCATCATGCGCTACGGCGACAACGCCGAGACCAATGTGGAGGCCATCCCCACCGGCTCCCTGGCCCTGGATGTGGCCCTGGGCATCGGCGGCGTCCCCAAGGGGCGCATCATCGAGATCTACGGCCCTGAGTCCTCCGGCAAGACCACCCTGGCTCTGCACATCCTGGCCCAGGCCCAGAAGAAGGGCGGCGAGGTGGCCTTTGTGGATGCCGAGCACGCTCTGGACCCCACCTATGCCCGGGCCCTGGGCGTGAAGATCGAGGATATGCTCATTTCCCAGCCCGACACCGGCGAGCAGGCCCTGGAGATCACCGAGGCCCTGGTGCGCTCCGGCGCCATTGATGTGGTGGTTGTGGACTCCGTGGCGGCCCTGGTGCCCCGGGCGGAGATCGAGGGCGAGATGGGCGACAGCTTCGTGGGCCTCCACGCCCGGCTCATGAGCCAGGCCCTGCGCAAGCTCACCGGCGTTATCGCCAAGACCAACACTGTGGTCATTTTCATCAACCAGCTCCGGGAAAAGGTGGGTGTCATGTACGGCAATCCCGAGGTCACCACCGGTGGCCGGGCGCTGAAGTTCTACGCCTCCGTGCGCATTGATGTGCGCCGGGTGGAGACCCTCAAGGCCAACGGCGAGATGATCGGCAACCGCACCCGGGCCAAGGTGGTGAAAAACAAGGTGGCCCCTCCCTTCCGCGAGGCGGAGTTTGACATCATGTACGGCGAGGGCATCAGCCGCACCGGCGAGATTTTGGACCTGGGCGTGAAGCTGGACCTCATTCAGAAGAGCGGCTCCTGGTTCAGCCTGGGCGAGGTGCGCATGGGCCAGGGCCGTGACGCGGCCAAGCAGTACCTGGTGGACCACCCCGACGAGTGCGACGCCGTGGAGCAGGCCATCCGCAAGAATTTCCACAAGCTCATGAGCAACCAGTCCAAGGTGGCCGCCCGGGCCGCGGGCCGGGCCGTGGATGTGTCCGCCGACGATTTCGACGATGCGGATTGAGCGCATGGAGCCGTCCCAGCATAAAAAAGGCCGGGTACTGGTCTTTTTGGAGGGCGGCGAACTGCTGAAAATAACCGAAAACGAACTCCTGCACTATGACCTCCGCCCGGGCGCGGAGCTCTCGGAGGAGGCGGTGGCGGAGCTGAAAAAGGCCGCCCAGACCTCCCAAATGAAGGCCCGGGGCGCCCAGCTCACCGGCAGCCGGATGCTGTCGAAAAAGCAGGTGGTGGAGCATCTGACCCGCCGGGGCGGCGACAGGGAAGCGGCGGAGGACACCGCCCAATGGCTGGAGGACCTGGGCGCGGTGGACGAGGAAACCTACGGCGCGGCCATCGTCCGCCATTACAGCGCCTCCGGCTACGGCCCGGGCCGCATCCGCCAGGAGCTGACCCGCCGGGGCATCCCCCGGGACCTGTGGGACACCCTTTTCGCGCAAATGCCCCCGGCGGAGGAGACCGTCCAGCGCTTCGTGCAAAGCAAAAGCAAAGGCAAGCCCCTGGACGCCGACGCCCTGCGCAAGCTCTCCGCCGCCCTGCAGCGCCGAGGCTTTTCGTGGCAGGACATAGCCCCCACCCTCCGCCGCCTGGAGAGCGAGATAGAAGAATAAAGGAAGTACGCCGTATGGGTGAACATTGGAAAGAGCTTTTACCTAAATCCATAGTTGAAAAATATGAACTATATAATTTTAATAGTGCTGCGGAAATTCTGACGCAGAGCCATTCGGAGGAGTTTTCTGATATTATACAGGCACTGGAGGCCTTTCAAATTACAACCGAGGATATTGTCACTCCGGGAGGAAATGAGTCCTCCGTGCCAAAGAAGCTGAGCGCTTTGCTGCGACCTCTGGACTGGAAGGAACTGGAAATATCCGGCGACTTGGCTGTGCGGCTGTTTGAGGGGAAAAAGCAAAAAGAGTTTTCCCGCGAGTTTGTGCTGAAGGAGTTTATCAGCGGTCATAAAATTGACTATGTTAAAGGCGAAATTGCAGTTGACTTGGAATGGAACAGCAAGGATCAAACCTTTGACCGTGATTTATATGCTTTTCGGACTTTCTACGAGTGCGGCGTTATCACCTGCGGTGTTATTATCACGCGAAGTGAAAAACTGAATGCAGTATTTTCTGCGCTTGGAGAAAATATAAAGAAAAAGTACGGAGCCAGCACCACATGGATGGGGAAATTGCTGCCGCGCATTCACGCCCGCCGGCATGGGGGCTGCCCAATGCTGGTAGTGGGTATTACGCCTGAAACCATCTCGGATTGGAGGGGCCGCTAACTATGGCTGCACAAAATATTTTTTACCATCACGAGCATGAATTGGTTCAATTCTGTGATGGACAAAAGTTCAAAACAATTTTAGCTGATCCTCCATGGCAATTTCAAAACAGGACCGGGAAAGTCGCGCCGGAGCACAAGCGACTAAACCGTTATCCGACAATGAAATTGGAGGAAATCAAAGCACTGCCAGTTGCGGATGTGGCCGATGAAAACAGCCATTTGTATCTTTGGGTACCCAATGCACTTTTAATAGAGGGCCTGGCCGTTATGGAAGCGTGGGGTTTCCAGTATAAAACCAACATTGTTTGGGAAAAAGTCCGCAACGATGGCGGCCCGGATGGCCGAGGCGTGGGGTTCTATTTTAGGAATGTCACGGAGCTACTCTTGTTTGGCGTGCGTGGCAGTCATATGCGCACATTGGCACCAGGCCGATCTCAGGTTAACTTGATTCGATCCAAAAAGCGGGAACACTCAAGGAAACCCGATGAAATGATTGAATTGATTGAAAAATGCAGCCCCGGTCCCTATTTGGAATTATTTGCCAGAGGGCAAAGGGAAGGCTGGACCCTTTGGGGGAACCAAGCGAATATGCTCTATGAGCCGGATTGGCCCACATATAGAAGTATTGCCGAATAAAGGAAGATAAAAACCGTGATCGTATCATTTATATCCCTGGGATGTGACAAAAATCGGGTGAACACCGAGCAGATGATGGCCCTGTGCCTGCAAGCGGGCATGACGGTGCAGGAGGACTGCGCCGGCAGCGATGTGGTGGTGGTGAACACCTGCGGCTTCATCGACAGCGCCAAGCTGGAGGCCATCGAGACCATCCTCTCCGTGGCCGAGCTAAAAGCGGCGGGCCAGGTGGGCAAGATTTTAGTCACCGGGTGCCTGAGCCAGCGCTACCAGGCGGAGCTTCTGGAGGAGCTGCCGGAGGTGGACGGCATCATGGGCACCGGCAGCTACGGCGACATCGTTTCTGCCGTGGAGCAGGTGGCCGCCGGGCAGAAGTTCAGCCACTTCGCCGACATCAGCGGCCCCGTGGAGGAGCTGCCCCGGGTGATCTCCACCCCCATGCACTATGCTTATCTGCGCATTGCCGAGGGGTGCAGCAACCACTGCGCCTACTGCATCATCCCGGCCCTGCGGGGAAAATACCGCAGCCGGCGGATGGAGGACATTCTCACCGAGGCCAAGGCTTTGGCAGACGGCGGCGTGCAGGAGTGCATCGTCATCGCCCAGGACATCACCCGCTACGGCATCGACCTGTATAAAGAGAAAAAGCTGCCGGAGCTGCTGCGGGCGCTGTGCAAGTTGGACTTCCGCTGGATCCGCCTGCACTATCTCTACCCCGACAGCATCACCGATCAGCTCATCGACACCATCGCGTCCGAGCCGAAAATTTGCAGCTACATGGACATCCCCATCCAGCACTGCAACGACACCATTCTCCAGGCCATGCGCCGCCGGGAGACCAAGGCGGGCCTGCACAAGCTGTTCAAAAAGCTCCGCAGCCGCATCCCCGGCCTGGTGCTGCGCACCAGCGTCATCACCGGCCTGCCCTATGAGGACGAGGCCGCCTTTGAGGAGCTGTGCGACTTCTTGCAGGAGGAGAAGATCGAGCGGGCCGGGGCGTTTCCCTATTCCCCGGAGGAGGGGACTCCGGCGGCCAAGATGCTCAACCGGGTGGACAGCGACGAAGCCCAGAGCCGCGCCGAGCTGGTGATGCAGCTGCAGAGCCAGGTGATGGATCAGTTCAACGACACCCGCCTGGGCAAGACCCTGGAGGTGCTGTGCGACGGCTTCGACCCCCAGGCCATGGCCTACGCGGGCCGCAGCTACGCCGAAAGCCCCGGCATCGACGGCGTGATCTACTTCACGGCGGACCGGGATATTCAGTCCGGCCAGTTCGTCCCCGTGCGCATCACCGGCACCATGGACGGCGACCTCACCGGCGAAGTGATAGAAACGGAGGAATAAGCTATGCCCATGAATACAGCCAATAAGCTGACCCTGCTGCGGGTCTTTCTCATCCCGGTTTTCCTGGTGGTGATGTACTGGGGCTTCCCCGGCTACCGCTATGTGGCCCTGGCCGTCTATGTGGTGGCCTGCCTCACGGACCTTTTGGACGGCTACATCGCCCGGCACTATAACCAGGTGTCCGACTTCGGCAAGTTCGCCGATCCCCTGGCGGATAAATGCCTGGTGATGGCGGCCCTGTGCTGCTTTGTGGAGAGCGGCGAGTTTTACGGCTGGGTCCTGGCCGTGGTGCTGCTGCGGGAGTTCGCCGTCAGCGGTATGCGCCTGGTGGCCGTGGAAAAGGGCCGGGTCATCGCCGCCGGCTGGTCCGGCAAGGTCAAGACCGCCAGCACCATGGTCTGCATCTGCCTGATCCTCTTTGGCATCCCCCAGTGGCTGAACTATGTTTGCCAGGGGGTCATCCTGGTGACCACCGTCTACTCCGGCGTGGAATATTTCGCAAAAAACTGGGATGTGTTCAAGGAATCTTGACACCGGGGATAAAGCCTGCTAAAATGGCTATAAACTTCATAGCGCGTTGATCGGAAAGAGTACGCGCCACAGCTTTTCTGAGAGAGGGGCGGCCACCGGCTGCAAGCCGCCCTGTGAAGCGGCGCGGAAAGTGCGTCCGGGAGCGCGGGGGATGCAGATGCCCTCCGCCCGGCCTTGCGTAAAGGGCCCCATTGAGTGACAAACGAGAGTGGAACCGCGATTTTTCGCCTCTCATGCCCCCCGGGCATGGGAGGCGTTTTTCAATTGAGGCCAACCCGTTCGCCGTAATCACCGCATCCCCGGCAGGGCACGCGGGCCCTGCCCTACAAAACAAATAAGATGTAGGGCGGGACCCATGTGTCCCGCCGTCCCCAGCGTTACTTGTAACCCCTTTGTAGGGGCCGATGCCCACATCGGCCCGCCCCACCGCACACCCCTGTAAAACACAATGTCATTGCGAAGCCAGTGCGCACACTGGCTGTGGCAATCCGCGTCCCCCGTCCCCAACAAAAAGGCTCCCCTGCGTAAGGGGAGCTGGCACGGCGAAGCCGTGACTGAGGGGTCGTCACCCCCGCGAATTCGTCTATATAATAAAACTGCAACCATAAAGGAGACCTGACCATGTATCTGTATAATTCCGCCACCCACAAAAAAGAGGAGTTCAAGACCCATACCCCCGGCCATGTGGAGATGTACACCTGCGGCCCCACCGTCTACCACTTCGCCCACATCGGCAACCTCCGCAGCTACATCATGGAGGATGTGCTGGAGAAGTACCTGCGCTACGCCGGGTACGATGTGAACCGCGTCATGAACATCACCGATGTGGGCCACCTGACCTCCGACGCCGACGAGGGCGAGGACAAGATGCTCAAGGGCGCCCGCCGCGAGCACAAGACCGTCATGGAGATCGCCCAGTATTACACCGACGCCTTCTTCGAGGACTGCCGCAAGCTGAACATCAAGCGCCCCGATGTGGTCCAGCCCGCCACCGGCCTCATTGACGACTATATCAAGATCATCACCAAGCTCCTGGACACCGGCTATGCCTATGTGGCCGGCGGCAATGTCTACTTCGACACCTCCAAGCTGGAGCGCTATTATATCTTCAACGACCACAACGAGGAGGACCTGGCCGTGGGCGTCCGGGAGGGCGTGGAGGAGGACACCAATAAGCGCAATAAAAACGACTTTGTGCTGTGGTTCACCAAGTCCAAGTTCGAGGACCAGGCCCTGAAATGGGACTCCCCCTGGGGCGTGGGCTACCCCGGCTGGCACATTGAGTGCTCCGGCATCTCCATGAAGTACAACGGCGAGTACCTGGACCTCCACTGCGGCGGCGTGGACAACGCCTTCCCCCACCACACCAACGAGATCGCCCAGTCCGAGAGCTACCTGGGCCATCCCTGGTGCCCCCACTGGTGCCATGTGGCCCACCTGAACACCGACCACGGCAAGATGTCCAAGTCCAAGGGCGAGTTCCTCACCGTCTCCCTGCTGGAGGAGAAGGGCTACGACCCCCTGGCCTACCGCTTCTTCTGCCTGCAGAGCCACTACCGCAAGAGCCTGGTGTTCTCCTGGGAGAATCTGGACAACGCCACCGTGGCCTTTAATAAGCTGATCGCCAAGATCGCGGCCCTGGACCCGGGCGACGGCCCCGTGGACGAGGCCGCCGCGGCGGAGCTGAAGGCGAAATTCACCAAGGCCATGGATAACGATTTGAACACCTCCATGGCCGTGACGGTGCTCTACGATGTGCTCAAGGCCAAGACCAATGGCGCCACCAAGTGCGCCGTGCTGGAGGGCTTCGACAGCGTGCTGGGTCTGAAGCTGCTGGAAAAGGCGGCTGACCAGCGCAAGAAGCAGGCCCAGCTGGCCGCCCAGCCCGCCGTCTTCACCGTCATCAGCGAAAGCGGGGAGGAGGACACTCTGGTAGAGGCACTGATCCGCCAGCGCCAGGATGCCAAAAAAGCCAAAAACTTCGCCGAAGCCGACCGCCTTCGTGACGCTCTGAAAGAAATGGGCGTAGAAGTCACCGACATCCCCGGCGGCGCCAAGTGGAAGCGCATCTAAAATAAAATAGAAAAGCAGAAAAACGCCCGGAGCCAACCTCCGGGCGCTTTATCATATTTTTCCACATATACCATTATAAGCATAATGTAGGGGGCGGACGCCCCATGCCTGCCCGTCCTTTAATCAATTCCGTAGGGGCCGATGCCTACATCGGCCCCTACGGATGATTTGCTGGGTGAGGTAGGGCGGGCGACCGCGAGGGTCGCCCCTACGGAGTGGGTTGGGGGTGGTGTGAGGGTTTGTTTTTAGGCCTATTTGTCCTATTTCATTTACCGCTGGCTGATCTGCCATTCGTCTTCATAGATCATGTCGTCGATGTCTTTCTTGTCTTTTTCCATGGTGCTTCCCTCCCCTGTTTTCATATACCTGACAGTATATGCGGCGGGGCGGGATTTATGCCCTTGCGGCGGAGACTTTTCCGTGGTAGTATAGTGTTGATTTTGACGAAAAAAGGTTGTGTTTTCATGTCCGATTCCCGCAAGCATACGGTAGCCGTGCTGATGGCGTGCGTTGCGTTTGTGATCTTCGGGTTCAGCTTTATGTTTTCCAGCATTGCCCTGTCCATTGCGGAGCCCATGGTGCTGCTGTGCTGCCGGTTCATCGCGGCGGTGATCACTTTGTCGGCGGTGGTGGGGGTCAACGCCCTGGTGGGGCGCGTTCGGGGACGGGCCTGGTTCGCCTTTTCCCTGAAGGGCAAGCCCCTGGGCGGGCTGATCTTACTGGGGCTGGTACAGCCGGTTTTCTACTTGGTGTTTGAAAATTACAGCATTATCTACACCTCCTCCGCCGTCACGGGGACGGTGCTGGCGGTGGTGCCGGTGATCTGCATTTTGGTGGATGTGTTCGTGAGTCACGAGCGCGTGACCAAGGTGCAGGTGGTGTGCGCCGTGGCCTGCGTGGCGGGGGTGGCCCTGGTGGAGACGGGCGGGGAGAGCCGGCTGAGCCTCCTGGGCTTCGTGTGCCTGCTGATGACGCTGGTGTGCGATGTGGGGTACTACGCCCTGAGCCGACGGGCGTCCCAGCGGTTCAGCCCCCTGGAGGTGACCTATGTGATGTTCCTGATGGGCATGATCGTGTTCGTCCCGGCGGCGCTGATCCAGGGGCGGGGACAGATGGCGGAGCTGTTTCTCCCGGCGCTGCGGTCCGGGGCCTTTTGGGGCAGCGTGTGGTTTTTGGGGGCGGTGTCCTCCGTGGGCGCTTACGGGCTGCTGAACTACGCCAACGGCACGCTCACCAACTCCGAGGCGTCCCTCATCGGCAACATCGGCACGGTGGTGTCGGTGCTGGCGGGGGTACTGCTGCTGCGGGACCCGTTCACCCCGGTGCAGGCTGTGGGGGTGGTGGTGATCTTGGTGTTTGTGACGGTGGCGAATTGGCCGAAGAAGAAAAAGTAGGTGGAATCATAGTGCGGGCGGGGTGGAACCCCGCCTGTACGCGTTT
This sequence comes from Bacteroidaceae bacterium, assembly GCA_963634265.1. Classification (GTDB taxonomy): domain Bacteria; phylum Bacillota; class Clostridia; order Oscillospirales; family Oscillospiraceae; genus Vescimonas. Next base: position 11,465 of record CAVHCH010000075.1, read on the forward strand.
TATGAGGAATGGAGGCGCGGAGCGTCGGGGGGGGCACCCCGCCCTACGCATTTATGGAAGACGGCGGAGGCGGGACGATGTTGGCATCGGCCCCTACGGAAGATTGGGGATATAAGAACCGGGCGGCCTGGTGGGGCCGCCCGGGGGTTTTTATACTATTTATTACACATTATATTATTCTATAGTGCCGCCGCCCAGGGTTTCTTCTTCTTGGTAGAGCACCACGGCTTGGCCGGCGGTGATGGCGCGCTGGGGGGTGTCGAAATCCACCCGGATGCGGCCATCGGGGAGGGGGGTCACGGTGGCGGCGGCCTCGGTTTGGCTGTAACGGGTCTTGGCGGTGACGCGCAGGGGGGCCGTGGGGGTGTCGCCGCTGATCCAATTTACATGGTCTGCGGTGAGGGTGGAGGTGAACAGCTCCTCGTTATCCCCCAGCAAAATGGTGTTGTCGGCGGCGTTTTTGCGCAAGACATAGACATGCTTCCCGGCGCTGACGCCCAGGCCCTTGCGCTGGCCGGTGGTGTAGCAGGGCAGGCCCTTATGGCGGCCCAGGACATGGCCGTCCCGGTCCACAAAGTCGCCGGGGGTCAGGTCTACGCCGCCGTATTCCCGGAGAAAATGCACATAATCGCCGTCGGGGACGAAGCATATATCCTGGCTGTCGGACTTGTCGGCGTTGAGCAGGCCCGCCCGGCGGGCGCTGTCACGGATGGAGGGCTTATCGTACTCGCCCACGGGCAGCAGCAGGTGGGAAAGCTGGTGCTGGGTGAGCTGGTAGAGGACATAGCTCTGGTCCTTGTGCCGGTCGCGGCCCCGGAGGAGGCGGTATTTTTGGGTGGCCTCATCGAAGTCCACCCGGGCATAGTGGCCGGTGGCCAGGTAGTCGTAGCCCAGGAGCAGGGCCCGCTCCAACAGGGCGCCGAACTTCAGACAGCGGTTGCAGTCGATGCAGGGGTTGGGGGTGCGCCCAGCGCAGTACTCGGAGACGAAGCGGTCCATGACATCGTGGGCGAAGCGCTCCGTCTCGTTGAAAACATAGAATTTCATGCCCAGGCCATAGGCGACGCTGCGGGCATCGGCGGCATCGTCGGCGGAGCAGCAGGTGCCCTCCACCTCGCCGTTATACAGCCGCAGCATGGCCCCGTCGCAGTCGTAGCCCTGCTGCCGGAGCAGGAGGGCGGCGGCGGAGCTATCCACCCCGCCGGACATGGCTACCAAAACTTTTTTCTTGCTCATGGTCGGTTCGCTTTCTCAATTCAAGTTCTTTTCGGCGTAGCCCTTATAGGGCAGGGCGTCGGCCAGCTCCATCATCACCGGCTGGAAGCCCCCGGCGTAGTGGAAGGGCACATCCTGCACGGCGGCGCCGCAGCGCTGGGCGGGCAGGGACACGGTGACGCTGGTGCCCTGGCCGGGGGTGGACTGGAGCAGCAGGCTCCCGCCCTGGCGCCGGGCGAAGCAGCGGCAAAGGCCCAGGCCCAGGCCCAAGCCGTGGGGCAGGGGGTCCATGCGGCCCGGGTGAAAAATGCGGTCGTACACCGTGTCCTGGAGCTCCGGGGCAATGCCGCAGCCGGTGTCGGACACCTGCAAAAGGGCCCGGTTTCCCTGCTGCATAAGGGTAACGCGCACTTCGCCCCCGGCGGGGGTGAACTTGACGGCGTTAGAGAGCAGGTTCCAGAAAATGCGGGCGGTGTAGGTGGTGTTGATCCCGGCGGTGAGGTGGCGCGGGCGCAGGTCCACGCGCAGGGTCAGGCCGCACTGGTCCAAAAGGGGCTGGGCCTGGCGGCACAGCTCGTCCACAAAGGGGACCAGGTCCGTGTCCTGCTTGGGCAAGGGGGTATCGTCGGCCAGCATACCGGCATCGGTGAGGTTGGTGACGGTGCGCAGCAGGCGGTAATAGCTCTGGCGCAGGATGCAGGCGGCGGGGTCGTCGCCCGGGGACAGGGCCGCGTGCATATTGGCCAGGGTGCCGCGGAGCTGGGCGGCGATGTTGGGCAGGGTTTGGGTGAGGAGCTGCACCTCCTGGGGTGTGTAGTCCATGCCGGGCCTCCTTTCAGGGGTAGTGTTTGAGGGATGAGGGAAAAATATCCGGGGATAAGATAAGAAATGGTAATGGTTTTGGGGGCAGAGGACGGATCGCCACAGCCAGTGTGCGCACTGGCTTCGCAATGACATGGTTTTTGCATGGGGTGCGGTGGGGAAAAGAATCCCCCCAGTCAGCTTCGCTGACAGCCCCCTTTAGGCAAGGGAGCCAATGTTGTAGGGCGGGGTAACTACACCCCGCTGTTTTGCGTGTTGCGGGAAGTGCGGTGGGGGCGACCCCTCAGTCACGGCTTCGCCGCGACAGTTCCCCTTATAAAGGGGAGCCTTTGAGTACGGATTGCCACGGGCGCTGTGCGCCCTCGCAATGACAGGGATTTTCACATAGCGGAAAAGCATTCCCATATAGTTTCTGTTAACCCATCATAACAAAAAGAAATCGAAAAGGCAAGAAGTTAGGCGGGAAATGTTGACGAAAAAACGAATAATTTTTGAAACGCCGGGCATTATTTTTTACAAAGTGGGGGTTGCATTTTCGGGAAAATCGGATATAATACAGAATGTACCATATGTTTAGTATATTCCACTCGAAAGGAGACTTTTGTAATGAGTATTAAAGTTGGTATCAACGGCTTTGGCCGTATTGGCCGCATGGTGGTGCGCCGCGCCCTGGAGCACCCGGAAATCGAGATCGTGGGCATCAATGACCTGTGCCCGGCGGATTACCTGGCCTATATGCTGAAATATGACTCCATGCACGGCAAGTTCCCCGGCGAGGTGAAGGCTGAGGAAAATACCATTATCATCAACGGCAAGCGCATCCCCGTCAGCGCCGAGCGCGACCCCGCCAACCTCCCCTGGAAGGAGCTGGGCGCGGAGTATGTCATCGAGTCCACGGGCCTGTTTTTGACCAAGGAGAAGGCCCAGGGCCACATCGCCGCCGGCGCCAAGCATGTGGTGATGTCCGCCCCGTCCAAGGACGACACCCCCATGTTCGTGGTGGGCGTGAACCTGGACAAGTACACCTCTGATATGCAGTTCGTGTCCAACGCCAGCTGCACCACCAACTGCCTGGCCCCCATCGCTAAGGTGCTCAACGACACCTTCGGCATTGCCGACGGCCTGATGACCACCGTTCACTCCATCACCGCTACCCAGAAGACTGTGGACGGCGTGTCCCTGAAGGACTGGCGCGGTGGCCGGGCGGCCAGCGGCAATATCATCCCCTCCTCCACCGGCGCGGCCAAGGCCGTGGGCAAGGTGATCCCGGAGCTGGCGGGCAAGCTCACGGGCATGAGTATGCGCGTGCCCACCCTGGATGTGTCCGTGGTGGACCTGACGGTGAATCTGAAGAAGGCCGCCAGCTACGACGAGATCTGCGCCGCCATGAAGGAGGCCTCCGAGGGCGAACTGAAGGGTGTGCTGGGCTACACCGACGAGTCGGTGGTGTCCTCCGACTTCCTGGGCGACCCCCACACCTCCGTGTTCGACGCCAAGGCCGGTATCGCCCTGACGGACACCTTCGTGAAGGTGGTAAGCTGGTACGACAACGAGATGGGCTACTCCGATAAGCTGCTGTGCCTCATTGAGCACATGTATTCCGTAGACCATAAGTGAAAACAAAGCAGGGGGCGGCGGGGCCGCCCTCTGTGCGAATTATACTTTTGAGCGCAGGAAAGGAAACCCTATGCAAAACCATTCCATTTTGTCCAACCGGCTGAGCATGGACAGCAACATTCCCCTGTACAGCCAGTTGGTGGGCATTATCAAGCAGAACATTTCCTCCGGCGAGCTGGGCGTGGGCGACCTGCTGCCCTCGGAGGCGGAGCTGTGCCGGGCTATGGACATCAGCCGCAACACCGTCCGCCAGGCCATCGGCGAGCTGGAGGAGGAGGGCCTGGTGGTGCGCAAGCGGGGCAAGGGCACCTTCGTGGCCGACCCCAACGCCCGGGGCAAGGGCGTGCGCTACTCCTTTACCACGGAGATCTCCTCCATGGGCAAGGTGCCCTCGTCCACCATGGTGGACTTCGGCATTGAGGTGCCGCCCCCGGAGGTGAGCCGGAAAATGCAGCTCCAGGAGGGCACCAAGGTCTACTGCTTCACCCGGGTGCGCAATGTGGACGGGGAGCCGCTGATCCTGGAGACCAGCTACTATCCCCAGTACATCTACCCCAATCTCACTCGGGAGCTGGTGCAGACCCACAGCTTTTATAGCCTGCTGTACCATGTGGGCATCACCCCCGCCGCGGCGGAGGACACCTACGAGGCGGTGGTGCTGGACGAGGTGCGGGCCAACCTCCTGGGTGTGCCCCAGGGGAGCTGCGCCTTTTACCACCAGCGCCGCACCCGCACCGAGGACGGGCGCATTTATGAGTACACCTGCAGCTACATCCGGGCCGACCGGGTGACGCTGGATGTGCATATGCAGAAGAACAATGTGTCCTTTAATCGGACGGTCCGATGAATGAAAATATCCGCTTCGCACGCTGGGTGCGGGGCGGATTTTTTTATAGAGGAAAGTTGAAAGGGGAAAGATGGGGAGAAACGGGCGGACAGGGGCGTCCGCCCCCTACGGAATTGTTGGAACACTTGCGTAGGGCGGCGTGCCCTCACGCCGCCGCGATGGTGCGGTGATTGACGGACGGCGGGCTGGGGGCAGCCCGCCCTACGCACCTCTTGTAAACATCCGTAGGGGGCGACCCTTGCGGTCGCCCGCGTCCATTACATGGAGTGCGGTAGCCGACCCCTCAGTCACGGCTTCGCCGTGCCAGCCTGCCCACCGTCGTGCCAACCGATTCCCAGGCACTGTCGTGCCTGCCAATCGGGGCACTTCCTCGAAATCGCCTTGCTGCATCCGCCACTGGCGGCGCTGCGGCGATTTCCCCTTGCGCAGGGGAGCCAACAAAAAAGCCTCCCCTGTGTAAGGGGAGGTGGCGCAAAGCGCCGGAAGGGTTGTCCCCGCAGGGGGTTACGGATTGCCACACCAGTGACATCGGTCACTGGTTCGCAATGACATGGTTTTTTTCATGGGGTGCGGTGGGCTCCATGGGGTGCGTAAGGGCGGGGCTCTGCCCCGCCCGGGGACGGATGCGAGGGGCATTCCTGTGAAAGGTCCGGGTTATGGGAAAAACGGGGTTACTCATTTGAAATGTATGGAATGTTTGGGTATGATTTTGGAAAATTTTGTGAAATTCTTATAAATAAAGCCTTTGATTTGGATTTTTTTCGTCAATGATTTTTGGAAATTGCACAAGACAAACGGCGCGGGCATGATATAATGGTTTTAGATGAAAAAGGCCCCGTTCGGGGCAAGTCTTGAGGAAGAAGAAAGGTACTTTTTGCTATGGCGATTAAAATTGGCATCAACGGTTTTGGCCGTATTGGCCGCGTGATCCTGCGCATTTTGATGAAGAGCCCCGAGAAGTTCGATGTGTGCGGCATCAACCTGCGCAAGGCCGACATCGACTACATGGTCTACCTGCTGAAATACGACTCCGTGTTCCGCAATTTCGAGGGCACGGTGGAGAATCTGGACGGCAATCTGGTGGTGAACGGCCACAAGATCCGCGTGTTCAGCGAGAACGACGCCGCCATGATCCCCTGGTCCCAGTGCGGGGCGGAGTACATCCTGGAGTGTACCGGCGCCAACAACACCACCGAGAAGGCCTCCCGCCACTTCAAGGGCGGCGCCA
>CAVHCH010000076.1:0-14414 GCA_963634265.1 Bacteroidaceae bacterium
GAGACTGTCGAAAAACCCTCCGGGTTTTTCCGACAAAAGGCTCGCAGTCTGCTGCGCGCATAATTTGTACGCCTACGGCGCACAAATTCCACACTGGCAGCCTGAGCGGTATTTTCTCTCACGCACATGTCGCGAGAGAAAATGATTTGAATTCTTTGCCGCCTGCGGGCGGCAAACTCTGCGAGACTTTTTTGACACACTGAAAGCTCCTGCACGGGTGTGCAGGAGCTTTCTTTTCGTTGTATGAGGAGATGCCAGATTTTTGAGGGGCGGCGGGGTGAGGCCACCCCGCCCTACAACGGGTTGTAGGGGCGGACGACTCTGTCCGCCCGGCGCGGTGTGCTTTCATGTGGTGCGTAGGGGCGGGGCTCTGCCCCGCCCTACATTTTATTATCTTGTAGGGCAGGGCGCGCGGGCCCTGCCGGGTGGGGGTGGTATTATCCGCCCCTACGCGATCACAAGAGCTGCGGTAAGGCGGGCCGATGTGGGGAGCGAACTGAGCGCTGCCAGTGGCAGATGAAGCAAAGTGAGCGAGTGGCCGCGGTCAAAATTGGGGGCGTCCGCCGTAAGGCAGCGCAGAAATTTTGGGTACCGCAACAGGATCATCGGCCCCTACGGTTGGGTTTACAGGGGCGCCCCTACGATTTTTTAATTTTCCATGTGGCGGCCCAGGAAGGTGGAGACAGTTTGGGCCAGTTTGTATTCGCTTTCGCCGGGGTATTGGCCTTCTTCGGCGGCGAAGAGGACCAGGCCCAGGACATCGCCCTGGCATAGGATGGGGGCGGCGGTGGCGGCGTGGAGGCGCTGGTTGTCTGCGCACACGGGGAGCGGGGCGTCTCCCCTCCCCTGCTGGTAAATGCTGCGCTTTTCCATGAGCTGCTCCATCTGGGGCGAGAGGGCGCGGCCAATCAGGTCGCGCTTGCCGGGGCCTGCGGTGGCGATGACGCCGTCCCGGTCGGTGATGACGGCGGTGAAGTCGGAGGAGCGGGCCAGGGTGTCGCAGAACTGGGCGGCGAAGTCCTCCAGGCCGCCGATAAGGGAATATTTCTTGAAAATGACCTCGCCGTCCCGGGTGGTGAAGATCTCCAGGGGGTCGCCCTCGCGGATGCGCATGGTGCGGCGGATCTCTTTGGGGATCACCACGCGGCCAAGGTCGTCGATGCGGCGCACGATTCCGGTTGCTTTCATATATAAAAACTCCTTGCTGCATGTTATTGTACGCCTATTATTTGTCAAATCTTCGGTTTTATGCCGTGGGGAGGAATTTTCTCCGCAAAAAAATGGCTGCGGGTCAAAGCGCTTTTTCGTTTGAATTTCATCTCATCCGTTCCGTATTTCTGTAAAAAATTCAGCATTGCTGAACGGCAAAATATTTACAAGGCTCTTCCATTGCGCTACAATATACTGGAAAATAGCCCGGCATATAGTGTTCGCCTTCGGGCGGGCCTGTTTTTATGGGGGCGTTATCTGCGCTTATGAATAGCGCGGGATCGGTATGAAAAAGGGGTGCGGCCCCGTTCATAAATACGAAAAGAAGAAAGGACCATGAAAATGCAGAAAGCAAACAGAAAAATCCTGTCCCTGCTGCTGGCTTTGGTCATGACCGTGGGCCTGCTGGCACCGGGCATGACCGTGGCTTGGGCGGCTGCGGACAAGACCATTGCAAACGCTGAGGACTTCGCGGCTTTTGCCGAGGAAGTCAACAAGGGCAATGACTACAAGGGCAAGACCATCGTGCTGGCGGGGGACATTGACCTCTCCTCCATCGCCGACTGGACCCCCGTGGGCGGCAAGGATAAGCCCTTCGCGGGCACCTTCGACGGCGCGGGCAAGACCGTGTCCGGTCTGACCATCACCGACATCACCGGCGGCTACCACGGCCTGTTCGGCTACATGACCGGCACGGTGAAGAACCTCAGCGTCTCCGGCAGCATCAGCGGCACCCAGAGCGCCGACTTCATCGGCGGCATCGTGGGCTTCAACGCCGGTACTATCAGCGGCGTGACCAACAAGGTCGTCGTCAATGTCACCAAGGCCTACAATGTGGGCGGCATCGCCGGTCTGCACACCAGCGGCCTTTGGGTGGATTCCAATGCTGGTGACAAGAAGATCACCATTGAGGGCGCTACCGGCCTCATCGAGAACTGCGCGAACCTGGCCGCCGTTACCGGCTGGCAGAAGGTGGGCGGCATCGTGGGCGAGAACGCCGGTACGGTGAACGCCTGCTACAACGCCGCTAAGGTGGACGCTTACAACAACGGCTCCAAGAACGGCGTAGGCGGCATCGCCGGCCGCAACGGCAACAACAACGCCGCCGTGGAAGTGGGCATCATCTCCAACTGCTACAACACCGCCGAGGTGGGCCGCAGCGGCCAGAAGTGGACCGGCGGCATCGACGGCTTCAACAACGCCAAGTCCGCCGTGATCAACTGCTACAACATCGGCCCAAACATGAGCACCATGGGCTACAATAACCCCATCGCAGGCAACCAGGAGGGCGGCAAGCTGGCCGAGAACAACTACTCCCTCAAGGGCCTGAGCTCCACCGGCACCTCCGAGGCCGAGTGCGGCAAGATCAAGACCGCCGAGGAAATGAAGTCCGCCGCCTTTATCAAGGACCTGTGCGGCAATGGCCGCGCCTTTGTGGCCGACACCAATAACATCAATAACGGATTCCCCATCCTGCGCTGGCAGGCGGGCGAGGACACTGCCACCGTGGCGGGCCTCACCATTGAGCAGGGCCCCACCAAGCTCACCTATGTGAAGGGCGAGACGCTGGACGCCTCCGGTCTGAAGATCAAGGCCGCTTACAGTGACGGCACCAGCGAGTACATCAGCGACTACACCGTCAGCGATGCCGGTCCCTACACCGAGAACTGCACGATCACCATCACCGCCAGCTACGGCGGCTTCAGTGACAGCAAGGCCTATAACATCTCTGTGATCAGCGCCACCAAGATCGCCGTCACCAAGGCTCCCAGCAAGACGGAGTATGTGGTCGGCCAGAGCTTCAGCACCACCGGTATGCTGGTCACGGTCTATTATTCTGACAACAGCACCGCCAATCTTACCAGCAGCGACTATACCTGTTCTCCCTCCGGCGCGCTGACCCTCAATGACACCACTGTCACCATCACCTATACCATGCCGGATAGCAGCACCCTTACCACCACGCAGGCCATCACGGTCATTCCCAAGGCGCTGGATAAGATCGCTGTGTCCACCAAACCCACGAACCTGGTCTACGCCGATGACGAGACCGTGGATCTCTCCGGCATTATGGTGAATAAGTACTATAATGATGTCACCTGGCAGGGCTTTGAGATCAAGGAGAAGTCCGCCACGAATCCCAACGGCTACACCTGGAGCCTGGGCGAGGACAACAAGACCATCACCATCAGCTACACCGAGGACGGCGTGACCAAGACCGCCAGCTTCGAGATCACCCGCACCGGCGGCACTGCTCCCAAGCTGGTGGACGGCGTTTACCAGATCGCCACCCAGAGCGACCTGATCTGGTTTGCCAACCAGGTCAATAAGATGGGCAAGGCCGACGCCAACGCCGTGCTCACCCAGGACATCACCATTACCTCAAAGGATGCCCTAAACATCGGCGTGATGGCCACCCCCTATGCCGGCACCTTTGACGGCAATGGCCACACCATCACCTTCAACATCGAGGGCGCCCAGTCCGCCAGCCTGTTTAACTATCTGGGCGGCACCGTGAAGAACCTGACCACCGCCGGGGAGATCAACTTCACCTCCGGCGTCAACGGCGGCATGGTCTCCAACATTAAGGGCACGGCCACCCTGGAAAACTGCGTGAACAAGGCCAACATCACCGTCACCTCCGCCACCACCTTCACCTCCGTCAAGGGCAACATCGGCGGCCTGGTGGGCTATGTACAGGGCACCGGCGCTCTGACCATGAAGAACTGCGTGAACATGGGCAAGATCTCCGGCATCATCCAGTATGCCGGCGGCCTGGTGGGTAAGGTCTCCAGCAACAAGAACAATAAGAACGAGATCATCGACTGCGCCAATGTCGGCGAGGTCACCAGCACCTTCGCCACCAACGGCTACGGCCTGGGCGGCATCGTGGGTTACAGCGATGCCGTGGGCACCACCGATGTCTATGGCCTGACCATCTCCGGCTGCTACAACACCGGCGCCATCTCCGGCAGCAACGCCGTGGGCGGCATCATCGGCATGGCCTACAACGCCACCTCCGTTTCCGAATGCTATAACCTGGGCGCCATCGCCATGGACACCGATCCCAAGACCGCTACCCGCGCTGCGGGCGGCATCATCGGCAGCGTCATGAAGGGCGGCACCGAGCCCCTGGCCGTGGCCAACTGCTACAATGCCGGGGCTGTGAAGTCCACCAAGGAGGGCCTGGAGGGCTTCCTGGGTGAGCTGATCGGCCATGTGAACACCGCCGACAGCACCGTGACCAACAGCTACTACCTCTCCGGCGGCAATGACAAGGCGCTCAACCACGCCGCCACCGTGACCGTCACCATGACCGATGTGTCCGCCAAGAGCGAGGCCGAGCTGAAGGCCCTGGCCGCCACCCTGGGCGAGAAGTTCGCCGATAACTCCCAGGGCTACCCCGTGCTGCTGTGGCAGGCTCCCACCGTGGTGGAGGGCGCAGATGCCAGCTACAAGAAGGGCACCGGCGACCTGACCTTCCGCATTGACGGCGGCATGGCCGACTTCGTCAGCGTCTCTGTGGACGGCAAGGAGCTGGATGCCAAGAGCTATGTCCTGGGCGAGAACGGCGTCATCACTCTGACGGAGAAGTTCCTGTCCAAGCTGGCCGATGGCAAGCACAACCTCAGCGTCACCGTCACCACCGGCACCGTCACCACCCAGTTCACCGTCATCCCCGCCGACACAAAGCCCGGCGATAATGGCGTGAACACCGGCGACACGGGCCTGGTGCTGTGGGTCGTCCTGATGCCCGCCGCTCTGCTGGGCGTGTGCATCCTGGGCAAGAAAAAGCGCGAGGCGTAAGAGAATAAAAAAGCGCGGTCTGTAAAGACGCTTTCCGTGCAGTCAAAACCTCCGGCGCACAGCCGGGGGTTTTGGCGCACTATAAAACGCTGTAAACGCAAGAGAAACGGGGGCAAAAACGCCATGGAACAGACAGAAAAAGGCCAGGTCAAGTCGCTTATCAAGGCCCTGGAGCTGCTGGATATTCTCAGCAATAGGCAGACGCCCATGACGCTGCGGGAGCTGTATGAGGCCTCCGGCTACCCTAAGAGCACCATTTACGCCCTCCTCTCCACCCTCCGGACCTATGGCTGCATCCGGCAGGAGAGCGATGGCCGCTACTATTTGGGCACGAAGCTCTTTCAGTGGGGCTGCGGCGTTTCCGCCTCCTGGGACATCACCCGCCTGGCCCGGCCTTACCTGGAGCGTCTGGCCCAGGACACCGGGTCCACGGCCCTGCTCTCCCGGGTGGAGGGCAGCAGCATCACGGTCATTGACCAGTGCGTCAGCGGCACGGGCATACGGGTGGCCTCGGAGATCGGGAGCCACGCCTCCCTCTATGCCACCTCCCAGGGCAAGCTCCTCCTGGCTTCCCTGTCCGACTCCGCCGTGCGGCGGCTGGTCCCAACGGGGAAAATGCAGGCCTTCACCCCCCACACCCTGGTGGAGCTTCCAGCCCTGCTGGCGGATCTGGCGCGCATCCGCGCCCAGGGCTATGCCATTGAAAACGGAGAATATAGGATCGGCTTGCGCTCGGTGTCCGCCCCGGTGTATAGTCGGGAGGGCGAGATCGAGTACATCGTCAGCGCCGTGGGCCTGTTCCGCAAGGTGGAGTCCGACGAGTTTGACCAGGTGATCCGCCAGACCTGCGCCGATGCCCAGGCGCTGTCGCTGCAAAACGGCGGCCCGGGCTTTGCGGCAAAATAGGGAGGAGAAAATCGATGAAACGGACGGCAGCCGTCTTTATACTGCTTTTGGCCCTGCTGCTGGCAGGCTGCGGCGCGGATATATCCGCCTATGAGAGCCGGGAGATCCTTGTCTCCGGCCTGGCGGCGGAGGATTTTACCGTCACGCCCCGGGAGCTCTCCCAACTGAAATGCACCTCGGAGACCGCCGTGGGCCAGTCGGCCAAGGCCGGCACCGTCACAGGCTACGGCCCCACTCTGGACACCTTCCTGGCCCACTACGGGCGGGATAAGTCGGAGTTCAAGTGCATCCGCTTTACGGCGGAGGACGGCTATGAGGTGGTGCTGGGCCCGGTGACCTGGGATAAGTACACCGTGATCTTCTCCATTGCCAACGGCTCTGCGCCCCTGGAGATACACCAGCAGCCCCTGCGCGTGGTGATCCCCGGCGGCAGCTCCGGCAACTGGGTGCGCATGGTCACGAAAATGGAATTTGTTCCCCTGGAGGGCGAAAAATGAAGAAGCTGAAACATCTGCATATACTGCCGCTCCTGGCTCTGACCCTACTCCTGGCGCTCTGGCCCCGGGAGGCGCAGGCCGCCCAGGCCACCGACGCCATAACGGTGAAGGTGGGCTACTTCGGCGGGCCGTACTACGAAAAGGCCGTGCTGACCCTGGATGACCTGGGCTCCCTGGAGGAGCAGCACTACACCTACACCTGTTTGGATAAAGGCGCCTATTTGGATTACGCCGATGCCTACGGCTACCGGCTGTCAGACATCCTGGAGCTGGCCGGGATCGATGTCAACTCTATAAGAGCCTGCCATTTCAAATCAACCGATAATTACTTCGTCTCCGTCGACTCCGAGACCCTGTTCGGGTCGGAACGGTACGCCTTTCCGAATTTGTCGGAGTATTTCGGCACGCTGTCGGACGGATATACAAGAGGCATCACCGACATGGACGCGGTGTGGGGCAGCGCCATTCGTGTACCTGCCATATTGTCTTTCTATGACAATTTCCATCGGTTAGAGGATTCGGATTGGTTTAAGAAGTATGACCCAAGCGCCTATCGCTACACAAGCGATACGAGAATGCGCCTGTTTTTCGGTCAGACAAGCCCCGATGCCGTCAATGCCAACAGGCTGGCTAAGTATGTCTATGAAATCGATGTGGAGCTGGGCGGCACCCCCAAGCTGGTGACCAGCGACGACCAATTGAAGCTCAAGGTGGGCAGCGACTACCGGGCCCGCGTCTCCGTGGTCAGCGGCGACGAGACCATCAGCGAGGAGCTTCTGAAGAGCCTAAAATGGACCAGCAGCGACGAGAGCATTGTGAAGGTGGACAGCACCGGCAAGATCACCGTGGTGGGCGAGGGCGAGGCCACCATCACGGCCTACCTCCCGGACTATGAGGGCCGGGTGTCCCCGGTGACCATCCGCATCGTCACCGGCAAGGGGGAAAATCTCGACGGCGGCGGCACCGGCAACAAGGGCTCCGGCACCACCGGCGGCCAAAACGGCACCGGGAAGACACCCTCCTCCGGCAAGACCTCCGATACGGCCACCGGCGACAAGACCATCCTCCCCGCCGGGGCCCTGGACGAGAAGCGCCAGGTCCTGCGGGCCCGCAAGCTCTCCGTGAAAGCGGACGACATTCTCGGCAACGCCGAAAAGTGGGCCGAGACGGACGAAAAAGCTGGCGTTCAGAACTGGCGCGACAAGGCCATGGACGAGGATTCCACCGCCCTGGGCCTTATCAAGCAGGGCAATCCTCTGGCCATCTTTGTGGCCGCCGCTTCGGTGGCCCTCCTGCTGGCGGGCGGCGCGTATATGTACCTGCGGTATAAACGGCAAATGAAGGAGTAAACCATGATATTCAGTACATCCAATTTGAACAATGTCCTGCGGGCAGTGTCCAGCAGCCTGCGCATCCCGGTGATCATCATTCTGATCCTCATTATGGCGGCGGCGCTTTTCCTGCTGGGCAGCCTGCTGGTGGAGATATGCACCGAGCGGCGGCAACTGAAGGTCTCCATGCCCAAGCTGGTGGACGAAATTCGCGCCTCCGGGGCGGATATGGAGGAGACCATTCGCTCTTCGGGCCTGCTGCGGCGGCAGAAGGAGCTCCTGATCGAGCTGACCCGGCACCCGGACCTGACGGCGGATATGCGCCAGGCCCTGGCTGACCGCCTGCTGGAGGAGGAGCAGAGCCGCCTGGAGCGCATTGTGAAGTATTCAGACCTTTTGGCAAAGCTGGGCCCCATCTTTGGCCTGCTGGGCACGCTCATTCCCCTGGGCCCCGGCATCATCGCCCTGGGCCGGGGCGACACCTACACCCTGTCCCAGTCCCTGCTCACGGCCTTTGACACCACCGTGGCGGGCCTTATCAGCGCCGCCGTGGCCATGGTCATCTCCGGCGTGCGCAAGGGCTGGTATGCCAACTATATGTCCATTCTGAACACCCTGGCCGACTGCGTTTTAGAGGAGGTGGAGGAGAGCCATGCGGAGAAGAAATAACCGCCGTCGTCCCATTTTTGCGGACACGGAAAATGTAAACCCCATGAACTACCTCTCCAACCTCTCCGATGTGATGCTGGTGCTGGCGGTGGGCATGATGCTGGCATTGGTGGTGGCCTGGAATGTGGACATCGTCAACAGCACCCCCGACCCCGACAAGATGACCGAGACCGAGGCCGGGCAGGTGGAGGAGCTGGACAGAAACACCGTCAGCGACCTGCGCCCCGATGAGGCGGACGGCGACACCACCGCCGAGGACTTCGGCCTCACGGAGTTCGGCACCGTGTACCGGGACGCCGACGGCAACCTCTATGTATTGGAGACCCAGTAAAAAAAAGACAAGAAGGAGGAGAGCACCATGCACACCCGGGAAGGCCGGCGGGGCCTGCTTTTCATCTGCATATTGGCGGCGGTGCTGGCGGCGCTGTTTCTCCTGTCCTTTTGGCTGGGGCGCTATAATGTGCCGCCTGGAGAGGTGATACGGATACTGCTCTCCCGCCTTTTCCCCATGACCCCCACCTGGACGGAGCAAATGGAGGCGGCGGTGGTCAATATCCGCCTGCCCCGCATTTTGCTTGCCTGCATGGTGGGCGGCTGCCTGGCTACGGCGGGCACGGCCTACCAGAGCGTTTTCCGCAACCCCATGGCGGCCCCGGACATCCTGGGTGCCTCCTCCGGGGCCTGCTTCGGCGCGGCTTTGGCGATCCTGCTGGGCTTTTCCCGCAGCGGCGTCACGGCCCTGGCCTTTGCCAGCAGTCTGCTGTCCGTGGCGCTGGTATATGCCATCGCCCGCCGGGCCAAGGGCAATCCCGTGACCACCCTCCTGCTGGCGGGTGTGATGATCGGCTCCCTGTTCTCCGCCTGCACCTCCTATGTGAAGCTGGTGGCGGATCCGTCCAACCAGCTCCCGGCCATCACCTACTGGCTCATGGGCAGCCTCTCCGGCACCCGGATGGACGCGGTGGGCTTCGCCGCCATCCCCATGCTCCTGGGTCTCGTGCCCCTGCTGGTCCTGCGCTGGCGTATAAACCTCCTGAC
Organism: Bacteroidaceae bacterium; assembly: GCA_963634265.1. Lineage (GTDB taxonomy): Bacteria > Bacillota > Clostridia > Oscillospirales > Oscillospiraceae > Vescimonas. The sequence goes on from CAVHCH010000076.1 coordinate 9,458, forward strand.
CCTGGACGAGGAGGAGGCCCGCTCCATGGGCGTGAACACCGGGCGGCTGCGCCTGGTGGTGATCCTGTGCGCCACGGTGCTCACGGCGGCCAGCGTGTCCGTCAGCGGCATGATCGGCTGGGTGGGCCTGGTGATCCCACACCTAAGCCGCAAGCTGGTGGGCAGCAACTGCCGCTATCTGCTTCCGGCCTCAGCGCTTTTCGGGGCCATATTCCTGCTGCTGGTGGATAACATCTCCCGCAACCTCCTGGCCACGGAAATCCCCATCGGCATCCTCACGGCCTTCGTAGGCGCCCCGTTTTTCCTGTATCTTATGACGCGAAAGGAGCAGCTCCTATGATCCTTTCGGTGCAAAATCTGACCTTTTCCTACGGCGCCCACCCGGTGCTGCAAAATGTGAATTTCGATGTGGAAAAGGGGGAGTTTCTCTCCCTCCTGGGCCCCAACGGCGTGGGGAAAAGCACCCTATTCCGCTGTATGCTGGGCACCCTGACGGACTATCAGGGCAGCGTCCTGGTGGAGGGGCAGGAGATACGCACCCTCTCCCAGCCGGAGCGGGCCCGGCGCATCGCCTACATCCCCCAGATCCACCGCCCCACCTTCGGCTACACGGTGCTGGACACCGTGCTCATGGGCACCACCCGGCAGCTCTCCCCCTTCGCCCCGCCCCGGCAGGCCCAGGTGGAGATAGCCCTGGACGCCCTGGGCCGGGTAGGCGTTTCGGAGCTGTCGGACCGCAACTTTGCCCATCTCTCCGGCGGCGAGCAGCAGTTAGTGCTCATCGCCCGGGCCCTGGCCCAGCAGTCGGACATTCTCATCATGGACGAGCCTACCTCCGCCCTGGACTATGGCAACCAGCTTCGGGTCCTGCAGCAGGTGCGCGGCTTGAGCCGGGCGGGCTACACGGTGCTTCTGAGCACCCACAACCCCCAGCACGCCCTGACCTTTGCCGACCGGGTGCTGGCCCTGCACGAGGGCGCTGTGGCCGCCCATGGCCCCGCCCGGGAGGTGCTGACCCCGGCGCTGGTCCGGCAGCTCTACCGGGTGGAGACCACTCTCGCGGACACCCCCGGCGGCAGCGTCCTTGTGCCGCTGATGGAGGTGGAAAAGTAATGTTTCAGTGGAATGAGGAAATGGTACGCTTCATGCGCGACGCCTCGGAATACAGCGACTATCACCGCCAATTGGTTCGGTGGATGCTGCCCCACCTGCGCTCCACGGACCACATCTGCGACGCCGGGTGCGGCCTGGGCTACCTGAGCCTGGCCCTGTCGCCCCATGTAGGCCGGGTGACGGCGGTGGACCGCAGCGGGGAGGCCCTTTCTGTCCTGCGGGAAAACTGCGCCCGCCGGGGCGTGGAAAACATCGACATCCTCTCAGGCGACATCCAGGCCGCCCCGCCCGCCGAGCCCTACGACGCCATGGCCTTCTGCTTTTTCGGCGGCATAGAGGAGGTGGCCGCCGTGGCCCGGGCCCAGTGCCGGGGCGCGGTGTTCGTGTTCAAAAAGCACTACGCCACCCACCGCTTCTCCGTGGGCTCCCACCCCACCGGGCGCGACAGCTTCCATGTGGCGGCGGACTGGCTGACAGAGCGCGGCGTACCCTTTGACGCGGCGGAGCTGGAGCTGGAAATGGGCCAGCCCCTGCGCTCCCTGGGCGAAGCCCGGCGGTTTTTCAGCCTATACAGCCGGGACGCGGACAAGTCCGTCATCACCGACGAATTCCTCCGCAGCAAACTTATCGAAACAGGCCGCCCCGACTTCCCCCTGTACCTGCCCCAAAAGCGGGCCATAGGCTGCCTGCGCTTTTCCGCCGCAGACCTAAAATAAAAAAGGAGAACACCCCATGAGAGCAAAGAAATTTTTGGCCTTACTGCTGGCCCTGGTGATGGTTTTGAGCCTGGCCGCCTGCGGCAGCAAGACCCCCTCGGCGGACCCCACCGCCACGCGCCTTTTCACCGACTCGGCGGGACGCACCGTGGAGGTGCCCGCCCAGATCGACAAGGTGGCCCTCAGCGGCCCTCTGGCCCAGATCGTCCTGTTTTCCCTGTGCCCGGATAAGCTGGTGGGCGTCGCCAACGCCTGGAGCCAGTCGGCGGCGGCGTTTTTGGACGAGAAATATTTGGACCTGCCCCAGCTGGGTCAGCTCTACGGCGGCAAGGGCGAGCTGAACCTGGAGACCCTGCTGAAGTCCGGGGCCCAGGTGGTCATTGATGTGGGCGAGAGCAAGGGCAGCATCAAGGAGGACATGGACGACCTGCAGCAGCAGACGGGCATCCCCTTCCTCCACATCTCCGCCGATATGCAGTCCTATCCCCAGGCCTACCGTATGCTGGGGGACCTGCTGGGCATGAAGGCCGAGGCCGAGGCCCTGGCCGCCTATTGCGAGAAAATTTATGACCGCACCGTCACCGTCGCCTCCGGCGTGGAGAAGGCCAATGTGCTCTATGTCACCGGCGACATGGGGCAGAATGTCATTGCCAAGGGCTCCTATCACGCGGAGATTCTGGACCTACTGACCAATAACCTGGCCCAGGTGGACGAACCCTCCTCCAAGGGCACCGGCAACGAGGTCAGCATGGAGCAGATCCTCACCTGGAACCCGGATGTGGTGCTCTTCGCCCCGGAGAGCATTTACTCCATCGTGAAGGACGACCCCGCCTGGCAGAGCGTTACCGCCATCAAGAACGGCGCTTACTACGAGGTGCCCTTTGGCCCCTATAACTGGATGGGCTTCCCCCCCTCCGTGCAGCGCTACCTGGGTATGCTGTGGCTGAGTAAGCTCCTCTACCCCGCTGCCACGGCGGGCTGGGACCTCTTCACCGAAGTCCAGGAGTATTATAAGCTCTTCTACCACTGCGACATCACCCGGGCCCAATATGACGCCATGGTGGCTAACTCCATCGGAAAATAAAAAAGCCATTTAGCCCTGATGAAATCTGCGGGAATTCGGCCTTGACAAATGCGCTTTTGGGATGATAAACTTGGAAAGGAGGGCTTTGGTCCTTCGGGTATAATTTTATATGGATCGGACGATGGGATCGGGAGAGACCGCACGGGCGGCGCCGAAGGGGAACGCAGAAGCTCTCAGGCAAAAGGACCGATCTCGGACGACACTCCGAAAAGGCCGGACGGCAACGCCCGACCACCGAAGGTGCAACCTCCCATTTGGGAGGGAATCTCTCAGGTAACTCAACGGGGGCACAAAGCCGTATAGGGCGGCTTTGTGTCCCTTTTTTGCTGCTTAAAATCAACTTATCTTTAAGGAGGAACCAGCATGAGCGAACTGAAGCGTACCCAGTTATACGATGTCCATGTGGCCGCCGGGGCGGAAATGGTGGACTTCGGCGGATGGGAAATGCCCATCCAGTATCCCAGCGGCATCATCGCCGAGCATCTGTACACCCGGCAGGTGTGCAGCCTGTTCGATGTGTCCCACATGGGGCGGCTGCTGATCGAGGGCCCGGAGCGCAAGGCCTTTTTGCAGCATGTGCTCACCAGTAATGTGGCCGCTCTGGATGTGGGTCTGGCCCAGTACTGCATCATCCCCAATGAAAACGGCGGCGCCGTGGACGACGCCTACCTGTATATGTTCCAGGAGGACAACTACCTGCTGGTGGTGAACGCCGCCAACACGGAGAAGGACCTGGCCCACCTGCGCAAGGCTCTGGTTGGCTTCGACTGCACCATCACCGACATTTCCGCTGACTGGGCAGCCATCGCCGTGCAGGGCCCCAGAAGCAAAGAGATGCTCACCGCCCTCAACGGCGGCGCGCAGATGACCGAGCCCATGAAGAACGCCCTGGGCACCGTGTCCCTGGAGGGCCACTACGCCCGGGTAGCCAAGACCGGCTACACCGGCGAGCCTCTGGGCTACGAGGTCTATGTGCGCAGCGAGGACGCGGCCTGGCTGTGGAACCGTCTGGTGGAGATGGGCGCACACCCCGCCGGTCTGGGCGCCCGGGACACCCTGCGCATGGAGGCCTCCATGCCCCTGTACGGCCACGAGATGGGCACCGCCGCCGATGGAAGCGAGATCCCCATTTTTGCCGTGCCGCTGGCTAAGTTCGCCGTGAGCTTCTCGGAGCAGAAGGGCGACTACATTGGCCGCGCCGCTTTGGAAAAGCAGCACGAATATTTTGTGAAATACATGGACCGCGACTTCTCCGACCTGTCCGGCCTGCCCCGGAAGATCGCCCCCATCGCCCTGGTGGACCGCGGCGTTATGCGCACGGGCATGGAGATCTATCAGGGTGACAAGCTGGTGGGCTGGGTCACCAGCGGCACCATGGTCCCCTACTTCAAGACCGAGGGCGAGGGCCTTTCCACCGTGATCCTGGAGGCCAGCGGCAAGCGCGCCATCGGCCTGTGCTACATCAACAGTGACATCCTCACCGACGACACCGTGGAGGTGGATGTGCGCGGTAAGCGGCTCAAGGCCGTCATTCCCGCCCGCCACATGAGCGTGGGCGCACCTCCCTTTGCCCGGCCTCTGCTCTACGGCGTGGAGGAGGATGAGCATACGGTGGGCAGCGGTGACCGCGCCCCCAAGGCCCTGGAGCTGCTGCACAAGGCCCTGGAGAACCACACCTGGCGCCAGGAGCAGTGCATCAACCTCATCCCCTCCGAGAATACCCCCAGCCGCGCCGTGCGCCTGCTCAGCGGCAGCGACCCCGCCTGCCGCTACGCCGAGCACAAGAAAATTTTGGCCTTCTATGAGAAGGAAGTGTTCTACTATCAGGGCACCAAGTTCATCGACGAGGTGGAGCGCCGCCTGGTGGAGGAGATGCGCGCCTACTTCGGCTGCACCGAGGTGGAGACCCGCACCCTCAGCGGCCAGATGTCCAACATGGCCGTGTTCTCCGCCCTGATGGACTGGAAAAACCGCGTGGACCGCAAGCACGAGGCCAAGCGCCTGGGCTATGTGATGAACAACCACATCATCAAGGGCGGCCACC
>CAVHCH010000077.1:0-11854 GCA_963634265.1 Bacteroidaceae bacterium
GGCGGGACGATGTGGGGAGCGAACCGAGCGCTGCCAGTGGCAGAAGAAGCGAGGTGAGCGAGTGGCCGCGGTCAAAATTTCAAGCGTCCGCCGCAAGGCAGCGCAGAAATTTTGGGCACCGCAACAGGGTCATCGTCCCCTACGGAGGTTTTTTTCATGTGGGTAGTGGGATAAATGGGGCAAAAATGAAAGTGGGGAAGATTTTTCTTGCAAAATTGGGAAGATATGTGCGATTATTCCTTGACGAAAGCCATATTATTATGTATAGTAGAACTACCAATGTTTGGAGGAATGAAATATGAAAAGAATTCTTGCACTTGTGCTTTGCACACTTATGACCGTCGCTCTGCTGGCCGGATGCGGCTCCAAGACGAACGACGATAACAACAACGAGAAGACCTGGGTCGTGGCTACCGACACCACCTTCCGGCCCTTTGAGTACACCGACAAGGACGGCAACTTCGTAGGCATCGATGTGGACATCATGGCCGCTGTGGCCGCCGACCAGGGCTTTAAGTATGAGCTGAAGAGCCTGGGCTGGGATGCCGCCATCGCCGCTTGCAAGTCTAAGCAGGCCAACGCCATGATCGCCGGTGCGTCCATCAAGCAGGACCGCATCGACAGCGGCTGGATCTTCTCCGACGGCTACTACACCGCCACCCAGTGCATGACCGTGCGCACCGACAGCGACATCAAGAGCTTCGACGACCTCAGCGGCAAGGCTGTGGCTGTGAAGACCGGCACCATGGGCGCCACCTATGCCGAGAGCTTGAAGGACCAGTACGGCTTTACCCTGACCACCTATGAGGACTCCCCCACCATGTACCAGGCCGTTATCGGCGGCCAGGCGGCTGCCTGCTTCGAGGACACCCCCATCATGCTCACCTCCATCAAGGAGAACAACTACGATCTGAAGGTCGTTGAGGGCAGCGAGAATGAGGGCGCCGACTACGGCGTGGCTATCTTCGACGAGGAGAACCGGGAGTTCTTGAACCTGTTCAACAAGGGCCTGGCCAACATCAAGGCCAACGGCACCTATGACAAGATCATTGCCAAGTATCTGGGCTGATCTTGCCCCGTAAATAAAGAACTTGCACCGCTGTGCCGCATTGGCGGCACAGCGGTGCTATGAGGAAAAGAAAAGGAATGCCACATGACACAACTAATTGCTGATTACGGCAACATACTGCTCAAAGCAATGGGCCAAACGCTGCTGCTGGCGCTGTATGGCCTGTTTTTTGCCTGCATCATCGGCGTGGTCTTCGGTATACTGAGCGTACTGAAAAGCAAGGTCTGCAACGGCATCGCGTTCGTATTCGTGTATCTGATCCGGGGCGTGCCCATGATCGTGCTGGCCTACTTCGTTTACTTCGGCGTGCCGTTCTTTGTGAACAACTACACCTCCGGGAGCCTGATGCTCAGCTCCTTGCAGGCGGGCACCATCTGCCTGGCGCTGAACTGCGGCGCGTATATGTCCGAAATTATCCGGGCCGGTATCCAGTCGGTGGATGTGGGCCAGATGGAGGCGGCGCGCAGCCTGGGTCTGCCCTACTGGCGGGCCATGCAGCGGGTGGTGATGCCCCAGGCCATCAAGACCATGATCCCCAGCATCATCAACCAGTTCATTATCACCTTGAAGGACACCTCCATCCTGTCCATCATCGGGTTCCCGGAGCTTATCAACGCGGCGAAGAATGTGAACGCTGTGGAGGGTAAGGTTTTTGAGATCTGGGCGATCGTAGGCGTGATGTACCTCATTGTCATCAGCATACTGTCCATCATCGCTAAGCGCGTGGAAAGGAGGCTCAATGCAGGCCGTGAACGAGGGTAATATCAAGGTCCATGTTGAGGACCTGAAAAAGAGCTTCCACAAATTGCAGGTGCTGCGGGGCATCTCCACGGACATCTACGAGGGCGAAGTGGTGGTCATCATCGGGCCCTCGGGCAGCGGCAAGTCCACCTTTTTACGGTGTCTGAACCACCTGGAGCAGATCGACAGCGGCAAGGTCATTGTGGACGATGTGGACATTTTTGACCACAAGACCAACATCAACACCATCCGCGAGCACATTGGCATGGTGTTTCAGCATTTTAACCTCTTCAACAACATGAATGTGCTGCGCAACCTGATGCTGGCCCCGGTGGACCTGAAGAAGGCCACCAAGGAGCAGGCGAAGGAAAAGGCGCTGAAAATGCTGGAGCGGGTGGGCCTGTCGGACAAGGCGGAGAATTTCCCCAGCCAGCTCTCCGGCGGGCAGAAGCAGCGGGTGGCTATCGCCCGGGCTCTGTGCATGGAGCCGGATGTGATGCTCTTTGACGAGCCTACCAGCGCTTTGGACCCGGAAATGGTGGGCGAGGTGCTGCAAATTATGAAGTCCCTGGCCGCCGACGGCATGACGATGGTCATTGTGACCCACGAGATCGGCTTTGCCCGGGAGGTGGCTGACCGGGTACTGTTCATCGACGAGGGGCGGATCCTGGAGGAAGGGACGCCGGAGGAGATCTTCAACCATCCCAAGATGCCCAGGACCATTGACTTTTTGAATAAGGTGCTGTGAAGCGTTGTGCTCCCCGGCCTGCATTTTGCGGGCCGGGGTGATTTTTTTAGCGGAAAGATGAAAGGGAAAAAATGGGGGCGGTTTGGAAAATGGTGCGGTACAAGGGGTGCGGTACAGCCGACCCTTCCGGCGCTTTGCGCCACCTCCCCTTACGCAGGGGAGGCTTTGAGATGCGGATTGCCACAGCCAGTGACTTCGGTCACTGGCTTCGCAATGACACATTTACAAGGGGTGCAGGGGTATTTGGGGGCGAGTTAAGAGAAGAGTGAAGAGAGAAGAGTGAAAAGGGAAGAGTTTTTATGACTTGGAATGCCCACCAAGGGGGTGGGTTGATTTTTGTGCAGGTTGCCTCTTGCATTTGGGGTGGTTTTACCATATACTATACTATCAGAAAGATTCAGGAGGCAGAGCATGATGCGTTTTGCGATGAACAACTGCTGTCAGGCCGTGTGTATGGCCTGTTGTTGTTGCGCGCATTTTGGTCATGTATGCTCTGCGGAGGTGCCGGGGGTTTGAGCCCGGCGGCACAGTTTTTTACCGAACGGCAGAGGGTGCATGACGCGCCCTCTGTTTTTTATTGGCAGGAAAGGATGGTCTGTATGAATATTTATCGCTCGGCGTCACAGCTGGTGGGGCACACGCCGCTTTTGCAGCCGGTGCGCTATCTGGAGCGGCTCCGGCTCCCGGCCACGGTGCTGGTGAAGCTGGAATACTTGAACCCCGCCGGGTCCGTGAAGGACCGGGTGGCCCTGGAGATGATTGAGGACGCCGAAATGGACGGGCGGCTGGCGCCCGGGGGCGTCATTGTGGAGCCTACCTCCGGGAACACGGGCATCGGGCTGGCGGCCATGGGTCTGGCCCGGGGCTACAAGGTGATCCTGACCATGCCGGAATCCATGAGCGTGGAGCGGCGGCAGCTGCTGGCGGCCTACGGGGCGGAGCTGGTGCTGACCCCGGCCAAGGACGGCATGGGCGGCGCGGTGGAAAAGGCCAAGGAGATCGCCGCCGGGACGCCAAACAGCTTCCTGGCGGGACAGTTTGACAACCCCGCCAATCCCCGGGCGCACTACCGCACCACGGGGCCGGAGATCTGGCACGACACCGACGGCCAGGTGGACATCTTCGTGGCCGGGGTGGGCACCGGCGGCACCGTGACGGGTGTGGGCCGGTATCTGAAGGAGAAAAAGCCCGGGGTGCAGATCGTGGCGGTGGAGCCCGCCGCCTCTCCCCTGCTCTCCGGCGGCAAGGCCGGGGGCCATGGGCTCCAGGGCATCGGCGCGAATTTTGTGCCGGAAAACTTCGACCGCAGCGTGGTGGACGAGGTGCTGCCCGTATGGGAGAAGGACGCCTACGCCGCCGCCCGGCTGCTGGCCGGGACCGAGGGCGTGCTGGTAGGCATCAGCGCCGGGGCAGCCCTCCACGCGGCGGGGGAATTGGCCCGCCGCCCGGAAAATGCGGGCAAAACCATTGTGGCTCTGCTGCCGGACACCGGCGACCGTTACCTCTCAACCCCGTTATTTCAGGAGTGAAAATATTGTATGATGAGTGAAAACCATATCTGCGCCGCAGCCAAGGCCATGGCGCAAACCTACACCACGGCGTCCGTACCCCTGTACGGCAAAAAGCTGCGGCTGCCCGACCGGCAGGCGGTGATCCTGCTGATAAAAGACATTCGGCGGCTGATCTTCCCGGCGTATTACGGGGAGGCGGCCCTCATGAGCCTGGCCCCGGAGGACTACGCGGCGCTGCTTTTGGAGCGCATCGAAAAGCAGCTTTTCAGCCAGATCGCCCTGGCCCTGCCCGAGGAGCAGGAGCTGCGGGCCCAGGAGCTGGCCACGGAAATGGTGGTGCGGCTGCCTCAGATCGCCCAGAAGGTGCAGCTGGATCTGGAGGCTACCTTCGACGGGGATCCGGCGGCGGGGTCGCGGGAGGAGATCTTGTTCTCCTATCCGGGGCTGTTCGCCATTTTGGTTTACCGGGTGGCACACGAGCTGTATCAGCTGCAAATTCCCATTCTGCCCCGGATGATGTCGGAATACGCCCACAGCCACACGGGCATTGACATCCACCCCGGCGCGCAGATCGGCGACTATTTCTTCATCGACCACGGCACGGGCATTGTGGTGGGCGAGACCACGGTCATCGGCGACCGGGTGAAGCTCTACCAGGGCGTGACCCTGGGCGCCCTCTCCCCCCGGGACGGGCACCACTCCCGGCCCGGCAAGCGCCACCCCACGGTGGAGGACGATGTGACCATCTACTCCGGCGCGTCCATTCTGGGCGGCGAGACGGTCATTGGCCGGGGCAGCGTGGTGGGCGGCAACGCCTTCCTCACCGGGTCCGTGCAGGAGGACACAAGGGTGGTCATTCACGCCCCGGAGACGGTGTTCAAGAGCCGGCACGAGGAGCACAAATAATTGACAGCGAAACGCAGGCGCACATTTCTTTGCAGATGTGCGCTTGTTTTTTCGCTTTTTGGGGCATATTTGTGATTGTGTTTTGGGGGGAAATGGGGTAAAATGGGCGAAAGACTTTGATTTTGGAGGTGGAGGCCATGAACGGGACGGGGCGCTCCCTGCGGCGCACGCTGGCCGCCGCATTCCCCCACACGGTGCCGGTTTTGACGGGCTATTTGGTGCTGGGGGTGGCCTACGGCGTGCTGATGCAGGCCAAGGGGTACGGGGCCATTTGGGCGTTTTTAATGAGCGCGGTGGCCTTTTGCGGGAGTATGCAGTTCGTGGCGATCACGCTGCTGACCACGGCGTTCGACCCGGTGGGGGCGTTTCTCATGAGCTTGATGGTGAACGCCCGGCACCTGTTTTACGGGGTGTCGATGCTGGGGAAATACCGGGGCATGGGCGGCGCGAAGGCGGCGCTTATCTACCTGCTCAGCGACGAGACCTTCTCCATCGTGTCCTCGGTGGAGCCGCCGGAGGGGGTGGAGGACAAGAACTTCTACCTGGCGGTGTCGCTGCTGGACTACTTTTACTGGGTGGGCGGCACGCTGCTGGGGTCCCTGGCGGGGCAGTTTATCCGGTTTGACACCACGGGGCTGGACTTCGCGCTGACGGGACTGTTCGTTGTGCTTTTCATCGAGCAGGTGAAGAACCCGAAGAACCGCATGAGCGGCATCATCGGGCTGGTATGCACCGTGGCGGCGCTGGCGGTGTTCGGCGCGGACAAGCTGGTGATACCGGCGATGGTTTTGGTGCTGGTGGTATTGCTGTTGGGGAGGAAAAAGCTATGACTTTGACGAATATGCAGGCGCTGGGCATCGTGCTGGCGGTGACGCTGGGAACGGTCATTACACGGTTTTTGCCCTTTGTGCTGTTCCCGGACAGCAGGCCGGTGCCGAAGATCGTGGAATATTTGGGGCGGACGCTGCCGGCGGCCATGATGGGGCTTTTGGTGGTGTACTGCCTGCGGAATGTGGACATTGCCGCCGCGCCACACGGACTGCCGGAGCTCATCGCCCTGGCGGTGGTGACGGGGCTGCACCTGTGGAAGGGGAATGTGCTGCTGTCTATCGGCGCGGGGACGGCGGTGTACATGGTGCTGGTGCAGGCGGTGTTTGTGTGAGGTTTTTGGAAATTATAGGAGATTTGGGCCCTCGGCGGTTGCCGGGGGCCGCTTTTTTATAAGAGGAAAGATGAAAGGGGAAAGATGGGGGTGGGGAGATTTTTGACTTAAAAAATTTGATGTAAATTTTACACTTTTTTTCTTTCGGACTTAACATGGGTGTTTTAGTATGAGGACAGAGCAAGAGGCTAACATCTATTACAAAAGAAAGAAGGTTTATGAACATGAAAAAAGTAATTTGCTTGGTACTGGCTGCGGTGCTGGCTTTGAGTTTGGCGGCCTGCGGCAGCAAGACGAATGACAACAAGGACGGCGACTCCACCCTGACCGGTAAGGTCTCCACCAACGGCTCCACCTCTATGGACAAGGTCATCGGCGCGCTGAAGGAGCAGTTTATGCTGGACAACAGCGGCGTGACCGTCACCTACGACCCCACCGGGTCCGGCTCCGGCATTGAGGCCGCTTCCAACGGCTCGGCAGACATCGGCCTTTCCTCCCGGGCTCTGAAGGACGAGGAGAAGGCAAACGGCCTGGAGGGCACTGTGGTGGCCCTGGACGGCATCGCCATTATCGTGAACGCGGGCAACACCGTGGCGGACCTCTCCGTGGAGCAGATCGCCAAAATCTTCACCGGTGAGATCACCGATTGGAGCGAGGTGGGCGGCACCGCAGGCGCTATCTCCTGCATCGGCCGCGAGTCCGGCAGCGGCACCCGGGACGGCTTTGAGTCCATCACCAAGACCGCTGATGCGTGCAAGCTGGACCAGGAGCTGACCTCCACCGGCGGCGTCATCGAGGCTGTGGCCGGCAACCCCAACGCCATTGGGTATGCTTCCCTCTCCGCTGTGGAAGGTAAGACCACCATCAAGGCTGTGACCGTGGGCGGCGTGGCCTGCACCGAGGCCACCGTGCTGGACGGCAGCTATCAGATCCAGCGCCCCTTCGTGCTGGTGACCAAGAGCGGCGCTACCCTCTCCCCTGCTGCACAGGCGTTCTTCGACTTCGCCACCTCTGCTGCGGCGGCGGACCTCATCAAGAATGCAGGCGCTGTGCCGGTAGCTAAGTAAGAAATTGTCCGTAGGACGGGCGGCCTGGGTGGCCGCCCGTGTACGGCGTGGATGAGATAAATGCTGCTGGGGCCGACCCCTCAGTCACGGCTTCGCCGTGCCAGCTCCCCTTGCGCAGGGGAGCCTTTGGGGACGGGAGTTGCGGATTGCCACACCAGTGACATCGGTCACTGGTTCGCAATGACAGGTTTTATGCAAGAGGTGCGGTCAGTATTGGACGGGTTTGGTTTTGATGGTTTTATATAAGTTGGAAGGAGAATGGGTATGACAGTCGAGAGTTTGACGGCGGGGGGCGCGGTTCGGAAAAGGCGGAGCGCACGGGAGGTGCGCAAGACGATGGAGGGGATCATCCATCTGATCTTCCTGCTGTGCGGGACCCTGGCGGTGGGGTTTGTGCTGCTCATCAGCATCTACCTCATTCTCTCGGGGCTGCCTGCCATTCGGCAGATCGGGCTGACGGATTTCCTGTTCGGCCAGGTCTGGGATCCCACCAACGCCACCACCGGGGCGAAATTCGGCATTCTGCCCTTTATTCTCACCTCTGTTTACGGCACCGCCGGGGCGGTGGTGCTGGGGGTGCCGGTGGGACTTCTGACGGCGGTATATCTGGCGAAGATCGCGCCGCCCAAGGTGGCGGTGGCTATCCGCACGGCGGTGCAGCTATTGGCGGGCATCCCGTCGGTGGTATACGGCCTGGTGGGCATGATCGTGCTGGTGCCGGCCATTCAGCGGACCTTCTCCCTCAGCTCCGGCGCGTGCCTGCTGGCGGCCATGGTCGTGCTGGCCATTATGATTTTGCCCAGCATCATCAATGTGGCGGAAAATGCTCTGCGGGCGGTGCCCAAGGAGTACGAGGAGGCCAGCCTGGCCCTGGGGGCCACGAAGCTGGAGACCTATTTCAAGGTGACGCTCCCGGCGGCGGGCAGCGGCGTGGCGGCCTCCATCGTACTGGGCGTGGGACGGGCCATCGGCGAGGCCATGGCTATCATCATGGTGTCGGGCAATGTGTCCAACATGCCGTCTATCTTCGCGCCGGTGCGGTTTTTGACCACGGGCATCGTGTCCGGCATGGGCTACGCCCAGGTGGGGAGCCTGTATCACCAGGCGCTGTTCTCCATCGGGCTGGTGCTGTTCCTGTTTATCATGCTTATCAATGTACTGCTGAATGTACTCATCAAAAAGAAAGGGGATGCGTGACATGGGCGAAAAGCTCTCCCTGCGGCGGCGGGTCTACAACGGGGCCATGGCGGTGCTGGTGCGGCTGGGGGCCGTGCTCACCTGCGGGCTGCTGATCTTCCTCATTGGGTACATCTTTTACCGGGGCATCCCGGGGCTGAACTGGGAGCTGCTGAGCACCCAGACCAGCTATATCAAGGGCACGGTTGGCATCCTGCCCAACATTCTCAACACCCTATACATTATCCTGGTGGCTATGGCGATCGTGCTGCCCATCGGCGTGGGCGCGGCCATCTATCTGACGGAATACGCGAAAAGTGCCAAGCTGGTGCGGGTGATTGAGTTTGCCACGGAGACCCTGACGGGGATCCCGTCCATCATCTTCGGCCTGGTGGGTATGCTCTTCTTCGTGCAGAAGATGGGCTTCCAGGCGGGCGTGCTGGCCGGGAGCCTGACGCTGGTGGTGATGATCCTGCCCACGGTGGTGCGCACTACCCAGGAGAGCCTGAAGGCGGTGCCCCAATCCTACCGGGAGGGGGCCACGGGCCTGGGCGCGGGCAAATGGCACATGATCCGCACGGTGGTGCTGCCCAACGCGGTGGACGGCATCGTGACCGGGTGCATCCTGGCGGTGGGGCGCATTGTCAGCGAGAGCGCGGCCCTGCTGTACACGGCGGGCTTCGGCATGGTGCTGGTGGGGCTTATCGACTCCCTGCACACCTCCGCCGCCACGCTGACGGTGGCGCTGTATGTATACGCCACGGAGGGCGGTGAGACGGCCCTGGCCTTCTCCATCGCCACCATTTTGATGGGGCTGACGCTGATCATCAACCTGGCAGCCGCCTGGGTAGGGCGGAAGCTGAAGAACGGAAAGGAGTGAGCGAAATGGAGCCTATTTTGCAGGCGAAGGACCTGAACCTGTGGTACGGGGCCAACCAGGCGCTGCACCACATTACCCTGGACATCCCGGCCCACGAGATCACCGCCTTCATCGGGCCCTCGGGCTGCGGCAAGTCCACTTTTCTGCGGACCCTGAACCGCATGAACGACCTGATCACGGGGGTGAAAATTGAAGGCGAGGTGGATTTTCACGGGGAGAACATCTATGACGCGTCCGTGGACCCCACGGTGCTGCGGCGGCGCATCGGCATGGTGTTTCAGAAGGCAAACCCCTTCCCTATGAGCATTTACGACAATGTGGCCTACGGGCCCCGGACCCACGGCATCCGGGGGCGCAAGGAGCTGGACGAGATCGTGGAGAAGTCTCTGCGGTCGGCGGCTATCTGGGACGAGGTGAAGGATCGGCTGAAAAAGAGCGCCCTGGGCCTCTCCGGCGGGCAGCAGCAGAGGCTGTGCATCGCCCGGGCTTTGGCGGTGGAACCAGAGGTGCTGCTGATGGATGAGGCCACCAGCGCCCTGGACCCCATCTCTACCTCGAAAATTGAGGACCTGGCTATTGAGCTCAAGAGCAAGTACACTGTGGTGATGGTGACCCACAATATGCAGCAGGCGGCGCGTATCTCCGACAACACGGCCTTCTTCCTGCTGGGAGAGCTGGTGGAGATGGGCAAGACGGAGAAGCTGTTCGCCTATCCCCAGGACAAACGGACGGAGGACTATATCACCGGGAGGTTTGGATAATGAGAAACAGATTCGACCGACAGTTGGCGCAGCTAAACCGGGAGCTGACGGAGATGGGCGCCCTGTGCGAGGAGGTCATCGCCCTGGCCTCCCGGGCACTGACCGAGGGCGACAAGGCATTGGCTTCCAAGGTGGCGCCGGTGGACACGGAGATCGACGAAAAGGAGCGGAGCATCGAGTCCCTGTGCCTGAAGCTGCTCTTACAGCAGCAGCCGGTGGCAAGGGATCTGCGGCAAATTTCCGCGGCGCTGAAGATGATAACAGACATGGAGCGCATCGGCGACCAGGCGGAGGACATTGCGGAGATCGTGTCGTTTTTGGACGGGGCCACGGAGCACGACGACCTGCTGCGGCAGATGGCCCAGGCGGTGATCCGCATGGTGACGGACAGCGTGGACGCCTATGTGAAGCAGGACACGGACCTGGCCAAGGGGGTCATCGCCCAGGACGACCAGGTGGACGAGTACTTCAGCCAGGTGAAGAAGCGGCTCATCGGGTGCATCGCTCGGGACCCAGAGAACGGGGAGTCGGTGCTGGACCTGCTGATGATCGCAAAATACTACGAGCGTATCGGCGACCACGCCACGAATATCGCCGAGTGGGTGATCTTCTCGGTGACGGGGACGCACCCGCCGGAGGCGTGAGAGCGCGGGATATTTATGAAAACAGGGACTGCTGCGATGGCGCGGCAGTCTTTTTTTGTGGGGGGACGACCCTTCCGGCGCTTCGCGCCACCCTGCCCTTGCGCAGGGGAGCCTTTGGAGTTACGGATTGCCACACCAGTGACTTCGGTCACTGGTTCGCAATGACATGGTTTTTAACATGGAGTGCGGGGGGCAGACGGCGGGCGGCCGCGAGGGTCGCCCCTACGGAATGGTGATTGGGGGTAGGAAATACTGGGTTGACAGAGAGTTGAATTTGCGTAAAATGGGAAGTAGAACGAAGAGAGGAACGGCGTATGGACGGTTACTATTACAAGGGGCTGGATCGGGCGGAGAAGACGGCCTATGAGCAGATGAAGGCTGGGTTTGAGCAGTTGGCCGCCTCGGTGCGGGTCACTCGGCTGGAGGGGGCGCGGCTGGCGGAGGTTTATCTGCGGCTGAAGCTGGACACGCCGCTATTATTTTATGTGGTGGGGTACAGCTATCGGTACTATCCGGGGGCTGACCATGTGGAGCTGATCCCGGAATACCTCTTTGAAAAGAGCAAGATACGCACCCATCAGCAGGCCATTTCTGCGCGGATGCAGCGGCTTGTGCGGCCCTTACAGGGAAAAAGTCAGCTGGAAAAGGAGCTGGCCATTCACGACTTCATTTTGGAGAATGTGCGCTACGACAAGCTGAAAAAATCCTATTCCCACGAGATCATCGGGCCTATGACCCAGGGGGTGGGGGTGTGCGAGGGCATTGCCAAGACGGTGAAGGCTCTGTGCGACGCGGTGGGGGTGGAGTGCATCATTGCCCTCAGCGAGGCGAACCCGGAGAGGGGTGTACGATATAGGCACACCTGGAATATACTTACGATAGACGGAAAGCGATACCATTTGGACGCCACCTTTGACAATTCCTTGCAGCGGGGCGTGAAGCGATATGACTATTTTAATCTGGATGATAGGCACATTTTTTTGGACCATGAGAAGCTGGTGCTGCCGGTGCCGGAATGCCGGGACGACAAGGGGTACTACTACCGGGCGGTGTCGCTGACGAAGCCGGAGGATGTGGAGAACCGGGTGCGCCAGGCGCTGCGGAAGAAGCAGGGGCATTTTGTGTTTCACTGGCGGGGCGGCGGGCTGAACCGGGAGATTTTGGCAGACCTGCTGGACCGGGCGGCGGC
>CAVHCH010000078.1:0-11052 GCA_963634265.1 Bacteroidaceae bacterium
CTCCTCTGGCTTTCTCCCAACGAGTTCACTGTCCAATATGTTTGACAAACCTACAAATATGCAAATTGTATGGAAACGAAACGGGGAGAATGGAGAGAGGAAAGATGGGGGCGTTTACTGGGGGTGCGGGGTGGCGACCCCTCAGTCGCGGCGTTGCCGCGACAGCTCCCCTTGCGCAGGGGAGCCTTTTAGGATGAGGGACGGATTGCCACAGTCAGTGACATCGGTCACTGGCTTCGCAATGACACCGTTACAAGAGTTGCGGTGGTTATCGGGCGGCGGGGTGTGGGCACCCCGCCCTACGCATAGAAGATAGATGGTGGAGCGGGGCGTCGAGGACGCCGCCCCCTACGGACGCATTAAAATAGCGCGATGGGGTGCGGGCGGGGTAGAACCCCGCCCCTACGGATGGTTTGGAGTTTTTTACATCGGGCGGACAGAGGCGTCTGCCCCTACGGACGCATTCAAGGGGGGGCGGTAGTCGACCCCTCAGTCACGGCGGAGCCGTGACAGCTCCCCTTACGCAGGGGAGCCTTTATGCGCGGATCGGTACGGGTGCGGGGCGCCCTTGCAATGACAGGTTTTTATGAAAAAACAGACTCCCTGCGTGTGAAGCAGGGGGTCCGTTCAAGGTTTTCTTTATTTATTGCGGCCTACCATGCGGTCGGCCAGCTCCCAGAGGAAGTCGTGGTCGGGGATGTCGCGGATGGCTTCCTTGGCGGCGGCGGTACATTTTTCCACCTCCTGGGCGCAGCCCTCCAAGCCCTTGAGGTTCACATAGGTGATCTTTCCCTCCTCCTTGTCGGAGCCGATGGGCTTGCCGAACACGGCTTCATCGCCCATGACATCCAGCATATCGTCCCGAATTTGGAAGGCGAGGCCCAGTTGGTCGGCAAACTGCACCGCCTGCTGACGCCAATAGGCGGGCATATTGGAGGCGACGCAGCCCAGCTCTGCCGCGGCGGAGATCATCACGCCGGTCTTGAGCCGGTTCAGCGCCGTGAGGCCCGCTTCATCCTCTACATCACAAACGGTATCCAGCACCTGCCCGGCCACCATGCCATCGCCGCCGCAGGCTTTGGCGAGGATCAGGGCGGCCTCAATACGGTTTTCGGCGGAAAGGCCACGGGCCCCAAGAATGAGGCGGAAGGCCTCGGGCTGCATGGCGTCCCCGGCCAGGACGGCCAGAGTTTCGCCGTAGACCTTATGGTTGGTGGGCTTGCCCCGGCGCAGATCATCGTCATCCATGCAGGGCAGGTCATCGTGTATCAGCGAATAATTATGCACAAGCTCCAGGGCGCAGGCGTAGGGCAGGGCCAGGCGCCAGTCTATGCCGCCCAGGCGGGCAAACTCCAGCGTCAGCACCGGGCGGATGCGCTTGCCGCCAGCCAGGAGGCTGTAACGGATGGACTCCTGGAGCCGTCCGTAGGGCTTGCCCTCGGCGGTGAAAATGCCGTCTAAATAGGTCTCGATGGCCTGCTGATAGGCGCAATATTGCTGCTGATAGTCCATTATTCCTCGTCCTCCACTGTAAAATTTTCCTCCACGGGGGCGCCGTCGGGGCCCTTGGTGAGCTTGACCACCTTTTGCCGGGCGGCATCCAGCTCCTTTTGGCAGGCGGCCAGGAGCTTGCTGCCCTCGGTGAAAAGCGTCAGGGATTCGCCCAGGGTGGCATCCCCCTGCTCCAGGAGGGCGACGATCTCCTCCAGGCGGTCCATATTTTCCTCAAAGCTCTGTTTTTTCATGTTCTTCTCCCCTTTTCGTTACGGTACACTTCAGGCTGCCCTGGGCCAGGCGCAGGCCGATGGTCTCCCCTATTTCCGCCTGGGCGCTGCTGCGCAGGACGGAGCCGTCCTCTTTTTGGGCCACGCAGTAGCCCCGGGACAGGACCCGCAGGGGGCTCATGGCATCCAGGGACGCGGCGGCGTGGGTGAAGCGGCGGGTGTGCTTTTCCACTATGCGCTCCAGGGCGGAGATGAGCCGCTCCTGGGTATAGTCCAGCTGCACGGCGCGGTCCTGGAGGAAGGCCATGGGGTCCGTGAGGACACGCCTTTCCTGCATTTGCCGGAGCTGGCGGGTACATATATCTATGGTGTGCTGCTGGCTTTGGGCCAGGCGGCCGGAGAGGGCGCGCAGCTTGCGGCGCAGCTCCGTTTGGTCCGGCACGGCGATCTCGGCGGCGTGGGAGGGCGTGGAGGCCCGGCAGTCCGCCACATAGTCGGCGATGGTCACATCCGGCTCGTGGCCTACGGCGGAGATGACCGGGATATTTGAATTGAAAATGGCGTGGGCCACCACTTCCTCGTTGAAGGCCCACAGGTCCTCCACGGAGCCGCCGCCCCGGCCCACGATGAGCACATCGGCCAGGTGGTGGCGGTTGTTGGCATAGGCGATGGCGGCTGCGATCTCCCCGGGGGCCTCCTCTCCCTGCACGCGGACCGGCAGAAGCAGGACCTTTGCCAGGGGAAAACGGCGGCGGAGTATGCGGATCATGTCGTGGACAGCGGCCCCGGCGGGGCTGGTGACGATGCCGATGCGCATAGGATAGGCCGGAAGTGGCTTTTTATGCTCGGGGGCAAAGAGGCCCTGGGCATACAGGCGCTCTTTAAGCTGCTCGAAGGCAATGTGCAGGTCACCCAGACCGTCGGAGACCAGGCGGGAGCAATAGAGCTGATAGCCGCCGTCCCGGGGGTAGACGCTGATCTTGCCGGAGGCTACCACCTTCATGCCGTTTTGGGGGCGGAAGCGGAGATATTTCGCCAGGCCCGCGAACATGACGCAGCGCAGAGCGCTCTCGCCGTCTTTGAGGGTGAAATAGTGGTGGCCGGAGGGATAGACCTTATAATTGGAGATCTCGCCCCGGACCAAAAGAGCGCTCAGGCCGGGGTCGGCGTCGATGAGGGCCTTGATATGCTGGTTGACCTCGCTGACGCGGTATATATGCTGCTGCAAATCATCACCTCTGCTCAAAAACAGGCAGAGCGCATTGGCTCTGCCTGCATGGATGCTTATTCCTTGATCTCTGCGCGAAGGAAGCTGCCCAGGATGCCGTTGACAAATTTAGCGACCTCGGGCGTGTCGTATTTTTTGGCGATGGACACGGCCTCGTTGATGGCAACGCCGTGGGGAATGTCGGGCATATAGAGCATCTCGAACATAGCCACGCGCATGATGGCCGAGGCCACCAGGCTGATGCGCTCGAAGCGCCAGCCTTGGGCGTATTTCTCAATGTAGGAGTCAAGCTCTGCGGCGTGCTCGCTGACACCGCTGACCAGGCGGCGGATATACAGCCGCTGCTTCTCGTTGGGCAGCTCGTCATAGAGGGCGTATTCCGGCGCAAGGTCGGAAAAGGTCTCGGCGCTGAGCTGCTGGTCCAGAAATTCCTCTACGGGAAGGTCGGAAAAGCTCAGCTCATAGGCCAGGTGGACGGCGATCTCTCTCGCTGTGTTTCGTGTCATACGGATGTTTCCTCTCTCTTTTGTAAACTCAGTCGAAGCAGATGCCGCCGATCATAACATTGACGCCGCGGATGTTGAAGCCGGTCATGTCTTGCAGGGCGGCCAGGACGGCCTTCTGCACCTTGCCGGCTACCTCGGCCATGATATAGCCATAGCGGATCATCACATAGAGGGTGATGCGCAGGCCGTCGTCCTCCGGCTCGATGACAACGCCCTTGGCCGACATCTTGCGGGCGGGCTTGAGGTCTCCGCTGCCGGCGCTGAGCATGGCGCTGACGCCCTCGGTCTCCAGGGCCGCCGCCGTGGCGATAGAGGCCACAACATCCTCGGAAATGAGGATGGAGCCTGTGGTTTCCTGCTGGGTGATATATTCTTTATTCTCTGCCATAAGATTCTGTGCTCCTTGCCAAAGTATGGTTCTTCTCTATTCCATAAAAGTATACCATCCTCCGGGGGAAATTACAACCTTTTTTTGCAGGAGGCGGTCAGGATTCCATGACCTTGATCTGATCGGGGGTGTAGCCGGTCTCCTGGACCACGATGTCTACGATGCGGGCCACATCCTTGGCATCCAAGCCGTCGGCGTCGTCCACCACCACGCTGATGCTCTCGGCGCCCATGAAGGCCACGCAGTCGGCATAGCCTTTCGCCGTGACCAGGTTCTCGATCTGGGCCTCGGCCACGGTGTAGGAGGCCAGGACCTGGAGGGTCCGGGAGGCCTCGTTGAGCACGGACTGGTCGGCATTTTCGTCGGTGGAGGCTTCCTTGAGCATACTGATGGCGTTGTCCCGGGCCTGCTTACGGCTGAGGCGGGCGGTGGCGAAGTAATCGTCCCCGTCGGCGGTGGTTTGGGCGGGGGCGGCATCGGTTTTGGCCCCGGTCTGGGTCTCGGTATTGACCAGGGTGGACTCTCCCAGGACCTTGGAGGTGTTCTCCAGGGACCCGGCGTAGCGCCAGTTCATATAGACCGCGGCGCAGACGAACAGGAGCACCGCCCCTACCACCGCGCGCTTTTTCCATGCTTTTTTCATACCATGTCCTCCCGTTACGATGTCCATTTTACCACTTGGATCCGATCTGAGGGTAGACCCGTCAGCGCCTGCACCGTCTCGGTGACGGCCAGACGGACGGCGCTGCTGTCCGCGCCCTGACACACCACCACCGCGCCCTGATAGACGGGATAATAGCGATTTGTGACCACGACCTCCTGGCTGCCGCTGCCCCGGTTCAGTGTAACGGTCTCCTGGGTCGTCCGGCCGGAGTCTCTTTGGGTGTCCTCGGCCAGGGTCAGGCGGGTTCCGCTTTGCAGCGTCAGCATCAGTTGGAGCTTCCCAACTCCATCTATCTTGCCTAAGATCGCCGCCATACGCTGCTCCGTCGCCTCCAGGTCGAATGTCTCCAGGGGCGTCTGCGAGTCGTCTGCCGCCTTGTCCTTCGCCCCGGAGGACACAGGAAGCAGCATCAATATCACGCCCACCAGCACCACCAGCAGAATGAATTTGTACTTTTTCCATAGCTCGCTCCATCTTACCTTTCCCATCTTATTTACCCTTCCGATGTTGACCAGACCTGGTTTTCGGCCTTGATTCCTAAGTTGCTTTCCATAATCTCTTCCAGCTTGGCGTTATAGGGGATGTCCAGGGTGACGGAGGTGGGGACGGGGATGTTTTCTGCCGTCCACGCCGTCTGCACCATGGGGGTGCAGGTCACGCCCAGGGACTGTGCCTGTTCCGATATATATGCGGCGGTGCGCTGGGCTATGAGTTCTTCCAGCTCGGTTTTGCTTTTCTCCTGGTAGCGCTCCATCTGCCGGGTGATCTCCTGGGCGCAGGTGTCGTAGGAGAGCTGGATATTGGTGAGGTCCAGCCGGACGATGCCCCGGAGGACCACCAAAAGAAGAACCAGGCCGCCGGTGACTCCGGCGATCTTCTTCACGCTGCCTTCGGGCAGGAGGGTGGAAAGGACCGTGAGGATCAGGGAGACGGACAGGAGGCCTATAAGCCATACGCGAAACGATTCTATCATACACTTACCATCATCACAGTGGAGGCCACGGAGATCAGTAGAAGCAGCGCGGCGGCACCGGTCATGCCCAGCACCAGGCCAAAGGCGGTGCTGAGGGAGGAGACCAGCTTCACCAGCGGCTCCGGGGCCACGGTGGCGGCGAAAAAGGCCGCCAGTTTTAATAGAAGATATTGGATGCCCAGCTTCAAAAACGGCAGCACGCAGATGGCCAGCACCGTCAGCGTGCCCACCATGCCCACGGACTGGCGCAGGACCCCGGCCCCGGCCAGGATGGTATCGGCGGCGTCGGAGATGATGCCGCCCACCACGGGAATGGCGGTGCCGATGGCCGAGCGGGTCATGCGCAGGGTGAGGCTGTCGGCGGAGGAGGCGAAGGCCCCGGAGAGGGAGAGGTAGCCCGTGAAAAGCAGCAGCGCCCCGGAGAGGAGCCAGGTGACGGCCTTTTGCAGGCCCTGGGCTATGCCTCCCAGGCGGCCCGCCGGAAGGACGGCATCCGCCGCAGACAGCGCCACGAACACCCACACCAGGGGGAAAAGCAGGCCGTGGATCAGGCTCATTAAGAGGTCCGAAAAGAACACCGTGGCAACCTGGCGCACGCTGGCGGACACCGCGCCCCCTCCGGCGGCGGTGGCGGAGGAGAGGGTGGGCAGCAGGGCCTTGGAGAACACATTCAGCTCCTGGATGGTCTCCTCCCCCAGGCCCATGAGGTTTTTCATGTTACTGCCCACGGCCAGGAGGATGACCAGGGTGCCCACCAGGGGGACCGGGTCCAGCATTTTCCCTTCGCCCAGGGGGTGAAAGCAGTCCTCCGCCACGGAGCACAGGAGCACAGCGGACATGACCAATATCACCCCGCCCAGGCTCTCCTGGACGGTGCTGGCCAGGAGCTTACAGGTGCGGGCCCAAAGGGTGGAAAGGCCGCTGTTCCAGGATGTAAAGTCCTCTGCCTTGTCAGTGTCCTCCAGAAAAGGGCGGGCGCTGTCGGGGATGGCGTCGGTGATCTCCTGGGGAATTTCGGCGGCGCAGGCGGGGACGATGCACCAGAGCAGCACAAAAATTATTAAAAATTTCCGCATTACAGCATCCCCCGCAGCAGCTCCCACACCGCGCCGAAGAGCGGTATGGACACGACGATAGCACCGAAGGCCCCGGCGGTCTCCACCACGGAGGCCAGGGCTTTTTGGTCTGCGTCCCGGCACAGCTCGGCCCCGGTGCGGGTGATGAGAGCGATGCCCACGGTCTTGACCAGGGGACGCAGCAGATCCTCGGAGAGGCCCCCGGCCTGGGCCATTTGATCCAGGAGGGTCAAGACGGCTTTCATGCCGGAAAGGCTGAAAAGCAGCACGCCGCCGCAGATGGCCAGGGCCAGCAAAATGGCGATCTCCGGGTGATTTTTTTGCAAAAGCAGCGTCAGCACAATGCCGATGAGGCACAGGGCTACGATCTTTCCCAGTTCGCTCATATTTACAGGGAAAACAGCGACTTGATGAGATCGAACAGGTCGCTGATCTGCCGCACCAGCATCATCAGCACCACCACCAGGCCCGCCAGGGTGGTCATCATGGCCTGTTCCTCCCGGCCGCTGCGAGCCAGGACCAGGTTCAGCACCGCCACCAAAATGCCAACGGCGGCTATCTTGAAAATCAAATCAACATCCATGTGTACTCCTCATAGTAAAAGAATCACCAGCAGACCGCAGGCAGAGGCCGTGAGGGCCAGGGATAGCTTTTGGGTCTGCTTGCGCTGAGAGGTGCGTTGGCCCAGGGCCTCCCGAAGCTGGGCGGCGGTGCGGCGGAGGTTTAGGCAGATGCGCTCCTGGTCGCCGCTCCATTCCAGGGTCAGGAGGATGGTTTTGGGGGCGTTATAGGGGATGGCGGAGGCGCATCTTGTCCAAGAATCCTGTAAAGGTACTCCCCTTTTCATATGCTGTATTACCTGGGAATATAGCCAGCCGCAAGTGGTTCTCCGGGCTTGCTCCCGGAGGATGTCCGGCACGGGGAGACGGTGGAAGTGGACGGAGGATTCCGCCTGCTCTAAAGAGGCTGCCATGTCCGCAAAAAAGCGCTCCTCCTCCCTACCCTGCCGCCATCTTTGCGCCAGGCCCCAGGCACCGGCTCCGCAGATCAGCAGCGCGCCCAGGAGCTTACCAATCATAACTCCTGCACGCTGTAACAGCGGCGTTTATCCACCATGCGGATGGTGATGGCCTTTTCAAACAGGCGCATTTTTTGCAGCTTTTGCAGCAGGGGCCGTCTTTGCAGGTCGGCGGCGGAGTCGGCGTGGATGGTAGCCAGGAAGCGCACGCCGCAGTAGGCGGCTTCCTCCATGGCGGCCAGGTCACGGGCCTGGGTGATCTCGTCCACGGCGATGATCTGGGGGTTGGCCGAGCGCAGGAGCATGGGGATAGCCACGGCCTTGGGGCAGGAATCCAGCACATCCGTGTGGCAGCCTATCTCCATCTGGGCCGCGCCCTCCAGCATCACGGCTACCTCCCCCCGCTCGTCCACCAGGGAGACCCGGTGGGCCGGGAGGGTGTCGGTGCCGTCGGAGAGGCAGCGCACCAGGTCCCGCAGGAGGGTGGTCTTGCCCAGGCCCGGCGGGGCGATGATGAGGGTGCTGCAATAGCGGCCATTCTGAAAAAGCTGGTCCACCAGGCCCGCGGCCAGGCCCGGTATCTCCCGGGCGATGCGGATGCAGGCGGAGGAAAGGCTGCGCAGGTTGGTACTCTTTCCCTCCTGCATCACCACGGTGCCGCACAGGCCGATGCGGAAGCCGCCCTTGGCGGTTATGTAGCCCCGGGCCATGGTGTCGGCGGCCATGTAGCGGGAGTAACCGGTGACGGTGTCGCACAGCAGCTCCAGGTCGCCCTGGGTGACGACGGTCTCGGACTCCAGGCTCTGCTCCCCCTGGGGCAGCAGGACGGTCATGGGATGGCCCGCCCGCAGACGCAGCTCCTCGGCCTGCTCCTTCTGCCAGTCGGGCAGGTGCAGGGCGATACGCTGAAAACGGATGGGCAGCAGGTGCGCCGCCTGCTCGTATTGACTGATCGAATAGCGCTCCTCCAAAGCGATCACGCCTCCTTTTCTTAGCTAATCCACTGTATGAGGGGCTGTCCGCATTTATGCAAAAAAATCCCCGCGCCGGAGTGGCACGGGGAAGATACACATATTAAATAATTTATTCTTTGGGAAACAGGGTGTCCATGAGCTGGGTGTAGAACTGCTCGGGGCTGCTTTGAAAGCGGTCAGCCAGGCCCTGGGCCAGCTCCTGAGTAGCGGCCATGAGCTCCAGGTGCATCAGCTCGTCCACATCGTCGCTGAAGTGGAGGGTGACGGTGTAGGTGCCGTTTTCCCGGGGGGTGACCTGGGCCCGGACCTGGTCCTTGCGCAGAAGCATTTGATTGTAGGCGGCCACATTGCGGTCCGTCAAAAGGCGGACGGACATGGGCAGGCTGCTCTCGCAAATCTCACTGTTGCGCAGGCCCTTGGGCGTGATGGCGTAGAGGCCGTCGTCGGAAAGGGTCAGGTGCTCCGTGCGCACCAGGTCGCTGAGGCACTCGGAGAAAGAGAAATAGTCGATGCCGCTGTCGCACAGGGTCAGCTCCTGCATCCCCTCCACGGGAATGGGCCGGGACACCCGGGCGGCAATGTATAAGATCAGAAATTTGATCTCCAAATTGTCGTGGATAAATGATGCGTCCATGCCATCGCCTCCTATTCCCTGCTATTATACGGCAAAACGAAACATTTGTACAGCGAAATTTGTAGGCGGCGGCTCGCATGGCGCACACCGGCGGCGGTTTTGCATACACTGGAGTGAAAGAGGCTTCTTTCAGTACTTAATAGGAGGTTATCTGGATGCCTGAAAACGGAATGCCGGGCCCGGTCTGCGACTTGAGCAGCGTGAGAGAGTCCGTATGTATTCACACGAAGAAAATCTTCGACAGTTGTAGGGAATAAGACTGACAACCTTAGATATAAATTAAAGCCCCCGAAAGGGGGCTCATTTTTTGATATTGCTACTCTCAGGGAGACACAGGCTCATGCGTTAAAACTCATTCCGTTTACAATCTTTTGGATGTTTGCAAGGTTGCCAATTTGATGCAGTGGCTGTGTGGGGACCATCAAAATCAACCGTCGATCTTCTGGCTGCCTATAATAGGTGGATTTGCTCACTTCTACTATTTTTTGAGGATAGGCGATTAAATTATTATTTTTTGACTTTTTTACAATATAATCAATCTCGTAAAACTGATCATAACCTTCGCGCTTAACATACATCATTTTCTGGGCACCTCCCACTCAGATTTAGTCGGGCGGTGATACATACCGGCTGCCTCCGCCATCAGAAGCCGCAGGTAGTCGGGACAACTGCTATAACCAGTTTCCCAGTTTCCTATTGTGCGCGCCGGGATGAGGAAGCGTTCTGAAAACGCTTTTTGAGTTAGCCCAGTGTGTCGCCGAATATCACGGATTGTGCAATGCGCAATATCCCAAAGGCGCCCCAGCATTTCGATTCGGCCCTCGGGAATATCGTCCTCGGGAGCGTCTCCCCAAACATAATCGAGCGCCCAGTCAGAAATGTAGGCATCGCGGTCGGTGCAGATAAACGCATCTTCCCAGAGCATACGAAAAAGCGCGTCCGGCATATTTTCAGCATCGGGGGCGATGACATACCGATCTTCGGATTCAAAGGATTGATCTACAACGGATTTAGCCATTTTCTTTACCTCCATTTTTCAGCTTTATTTTCAGCTCCATTTGGAGCTTTTTGATCCGCGCCTTGTCCCACAGCCGCAAAAGTTCATCGTACTTTTCGGTTTCCTCCTGTGTGGCGGAATACTCAATGCGGGTTGGGCTAACATCGTACTTTTTGATCAAGGCCTGTTGATATGCTGTAAAGGTATCATCCACCTCTTCAAACGGGGGTATGCTGCTATCGCCCGTTAAATCCTCACCAAAACCGTGTTCCTCAGACACATCCTCGGCGCTGAAATTCCATTCGTCGCCTCTGTCGATCTCGTCCTCGGTAAGGCCCTGGAGGCCCTCGCCATCCTCGCCTTTGTTGGCATTTTCGCACTCGCTCTCCCACCAGGAAATCAGTTCGTCCGCCTCTTTGTCGGTGTAGATATAGGCTTTATCACACCCACAATCGTCAAGCTCCAGGACTTCGTGGCCTTCGCGGGCTACGCAGCCCAGATCGTCAAAGCAATCGGGCTCGTAACCAGCATTCCACCCGCCCCGCCAAAGGTTGAGGCTAATATCTAACAGTCGAGTTTCGGTTTTGATAAACATTTGTTTTCCTCCTTGTGAGCTGATTTAGGCGCTCCATTTGTTGGGGCTGTGCTCCTCTTGTTTACATTCTTATTATATCACCAATATGGTGACTTGTCAAGTTTTTTTACAATTAAATTTTGCATTAAAAATGGCCGTACTTTTGCAGTACGACCATTTTACTGATGGGCTATAAGATTTGGTTTATCCCTGCCGGATGTAGCCCTCAAAGCCTGCGTCCTTCAGGCGCTGGAGCATCTTCTCCGCGTTGTCCCGGTTGGCGAATGCGCCGACCT
>CAVHCH010000079.1:0-8306 GCA_963634265.1 Bacteroidaceae bacterium
TGCTGCTGGCGGTGGTGTCCGTGCTGCTGGCGGTGATCCCCGCCCTGCTGCTGGCTCTGATGCGGCTGAGCAAAAACAGACTTATCAAGGCGATCTCCGGGGCATACATCGCTATTTTCCGCTCCACTCCCCTGCTGGTGCAGCTGTCCATTATCTATTTCGGACTGTTCCACTACATTCAGCTGCCCCGGACGCTGCTGTTTGGGTTCATCGCCATCAACCGTTTCGTTCCGGGCGTGGTGGCCCTGGCGCTGAACAGCTCAGCCTATGTGGCGGAAATTTTCCGGGCGGGCATCCTGGCCGTGGACAAGGGACAGACGGAGGCCGCACGGTCCCTGGGCCTGTCCTCCTGGCAGAGCATGAAGCTGGTGGTACTGCCCCAGGCGATCAAGAATGTGCTGCCCGCTTTGGCCAACGAGATCGTGACCATGGTGAAGGAGAGCTCCATCTGCTCCGTTTTGGGCATGGCGGAGATCATGTACACCGCCCAGGCCGTGGCCGGCAACAGCTACATCACCCTGGCCCCCTATGTGCTGGCGGCGCTCATCTATTTCTGCATCAACTACCCGGCCTCCAAGGCCATTGAAGCCATTGAAAGGAGGATGCGTCGTGGCGACAAGCAATAAGCTGATCTCCGTGCAGCACCTGGTGAAGGAGTACAACAACGGCACCGTGAAGGCGCTGAACGACTGCAACCTGGACATCAGCCAGGGCGAGGTGGTGGCCATCATCGGGCCCTCCGGGTCCGGCAAGTCTACCCTGCTGCGGTCGCTGAATCTGCTGGAGGAGCCCACCAGCGGGCAGATCATTTTTGACGGCGTGGACCTGGCGGACAAGACCGTGGACATCAACCTGCACCGGCAGAAGATGGGCATGGTGTTCCAGCACTTCAACCTCTTTCCCCACAAGACCGTGCTGCAAAACATCACTATGGCGCCCCTGGCGCTGAAGAAAAAGTCCCCGGAGGAGGCACAGAAGCAGGCTATGGAGCTGCTGGAGCGCATCGGTCTCGCGGACAAGGCGGGCGAGTACCCCAACATGCTCTCCGGCGGGCAGAAGCAGCGTATCGCCATCGTGCGGGCCCTGGCTATGGACCCGGAGGTGATGCTCTTTGACGAGCCCACCAGCGCACTGGACCCGGAAATGGTGGGCGAAGTGCTGGACCTGATGCGGGACCTGGCCAAGGAGGGCATGACCATGGCGGTGGTGACCCACGAAATGGGCTTTGCAAGAGAGGTCGCCGACCGGGTGGTGTTCATGGCCGAGGGAAAAATCCTGGAGGAGGGCTCCCCTGCCGAGCTGTTCGACAGCCCCAAGGACCCGAGATTGCAGGATTTTTTGAGCAAGGTGCTGTGAGAAAATCTATAAAGACGCTTTCCTTTTTAGGGAGGGCGTCTTTTTTGCAGATTTTTTTCGATATTTATAGACTTTTCTCCAATTTTTGTATATAATAATTAGGCATTTTATTTTGTAGGAGGAACTTATGGCCTCATTGAAAGAAGAAATATCCCGGCGGCGGACTTTTGCCATCATCTCCCACCCGGACGCCGGTAAAACTACATTAACGGAAAAATTCCTGCTCTATGGCGGGGCCATCGCCCAGGCGGGCGAGGTGAAGGGCAAGCGCGCCCGGGCCGCCACCTCCGACTGGATGGAGATCGAGAAGCAGCGCGGCATTTCCGTCACCTCGTCGGTGATGCAGTTCCGCCATGACGGGTTCTGCATCAACATCCTGGACACCCCCGGCCACCAGGACTTCTCCGAGGACACCTACCGCACCCTCATGGCCGCCGACAGCGCCGTGATGGTCATTGACGGGGCCAAGGGCGTGGAGCCCCAGACCCGGAAGCTCTTCAAGGTCTGCGCCCTGCGGCACATTCCCATCTTTACCTTCGTGAACAAGATGGACCGGGAGACCCGGGACCCGCTGG
Source organism: Bacteroidaceae bacterium (assembly GCA_963634265.1). Classification (GTDB taxonomy): domain Bacteria; phylum Bacillota; class Clostridia; order Oscillospirales; family Oscillospiraceae; genus Vescimonas. The sequence continues at coordinate 1,932 of CAVHCH010000079.1, forward strand.
AGCTGTGCGAGGAGGTGGAGCGGGAGCTGGGCATCGCCACCTATCCCGTGAACTGGCCCATCGGCTGCGGCAATGAGTTTCAAGGGGTGTACGACCGGGAGAAAAAGCGCATTCTGCACTTTACCGACGCGGGGCACGCCAAAAAGGCCGCCATCACCGAGGCGGAGCTGGACGACCCGGCGCTGCCGGAGCTCATCGGCGAGAAGCTCACGGGCATCCTCCGGGACGATGTGGAGCTGCTGGGCGCCGGGGCAGAATTTGACCTGGAGGCCGTGCAGTGCGGCAAGCTCTCGCCTGTGTTCTTCGGCTCGGCTTTGACGAACTTCGGCGTGGAGCCGTTTTTGGAGTCCTTTTTGCGCATGACCACGCCGCCCCTGTCCCGGGAGAGCGACGAGGGTGTGGTGGATGCGTTTTCCCCCGACTTCTCCGCTTTTGTGTTCAAGATCCAGGCCAACATGAACAAGGCCCACCGGGACCGGCTGGCCTTTATGCGTATTTGCTCCGGGAAATTTGAGCGGGACGCGGAGTATTACCATGTGCAGACGGGGAAGAAAATGCGCCTGTCCCAGCCCCAGGCCATGATGGCCGCCGAGCGGGAGATCGTGGACGAGGCCTACGCCGGGGACATCATCGGTGTGTTCGACCCGGGCATCTTCTCCATCGGCGATACCATTACGGTGCCGGGGAAGAAGTTCCGCTATTCCGGCATTCCGTCCTTTGAGCCGGAGCTGTTCCGCTCGGTGTCGCCCAAGGATACTATGAAGCGCAAGCAGTTCATCAAGGGCGTGCAGCAGATCGCCCAGGAGGGCGCTATTCAAATTTTCAAGTTCCCGGGCAGCGGGTACGAGGACATCGTGGTGGGCGTGGTGGGCTCGCTGCAATTTGATGTGTTTGAGTACCGTATGCGCAGCGAATACGGCGTGGAGCTGCGGATGGAGGGGCTGCCGTACAGCCACCTGATCCGCATCAAGAGCTACGAGGGGGACTACCAGGACATGACGCTGTGTACCGACTCGCGGGTCTTGCAGGACTTTAGGGACCGCTACTTTATCGCGTACTGCGGGGCGTGGTCGCTGGGGTTCCTGACCAAGCACAACCCCGGGCTGGTGCTGGATGACCAGTTGAGTGTGTGAGAAGTTTATAGAAATACCCCGGCAAATGGTGACATTTGCCGGGGTGGTTTTTTTGTTGGTGGTGCGGTGGGGCGACCCTACGGATTCAGGGCGTTTCCCAGAGGTCGTAGACATCCTCCAGGGACACGGCCCACTTATCCGAAAACACCAGGCGGTTATTGGGGCGGTCTATGGCGTGGAGGGGGGCGGTGCGGTGTAGATAGGCGCCGCCGGATTTGCGGTCGTCGGGGCGGAAATAGGTGACGGTGACGGTGGGCTTTTCGGGCAGGCGGCGCTCCAGGTGCTGTAAGACGGCGTTCAAACGCTGCTGCTCCTCCTCGCTGCGCTCTATGCGCTGATCCGTGAGGCGGGCCGTTTCGCCGATGGCGTCCTCGTAGCCTGTCAGGGCCCGGAAGGAGGAGAACTGGGCCGCCCGCTCCCGCATGGACATAGGCGGGTGCTTTTCCGAGCGGTGGTGGGGCAGGTGCAGAATATCGTCGTATGCGCCCATGGGGTTCCTCCTTTCGTATTTTATACTTTACGCCTTGTGGCCGCCGATCTGCCGGTTGCGCTGGGCGGCGGTGGCTCCGGGCTCAAAATTCATGCCCTTCAAAATGGCGTTTTTTCCGTACTTATTTTTAATATGCAGCACCGCCTGCTGCAGCTGCTTTTCCCGCTCCAGGGCCTCCTGCTCCGCCGCCTGCTGCTTTTCCCGGGCCGCGTAGTCAGTGAACAGGTCCAGCTGCTCTGGCTGGGGCGCGGCGGGGGCCAGCTCCTCCGCCGTCACCTGGTCCGCCACCAGGCTCATGCGCCGCACCGGCAGGCGGGGGTCCACGATGCGGTCGAATAGCGTCATGGCGGCGTCGATGATGTACCGGGAGGAGGCGGTGGGACAAGGGAGATGCTCGGTGCCGTGGGCGGGCTTGGGGATGCTGCGGCCGTAGGGGTCGGTGGTCAGGGGGCCGGTGTAGCCCTGGGTGCTGCCCGTCCGGTCGTAGCCCACGGTGAGGACCAGCTGCTTGGCCACCACCCGCTTTTGCACCAGGTCCAGGGCCAGGGCGTCGGCCATCTCCCGGACCACGATGCGGGCCCTATCCGCCGGGTACGGGCAGGAGAGCACCTGGCCCGCGCCCATGGAGCACTTCTCGGGCCGGTAAGATTTGATGTCCGCCAAAGTCACCGGCTCCCAGCCCCAGGCGTGGTCGATGAGCAGCTCCGCGCCCACGCCGAAAAGCCGGTAGAGCAGGTCCTCGTCTGTTAGCGACCGCCGGGCCACATCGCCCAGGGTGTACATGCCGTGGGCCTCCAGCTTTTTTGCGTAGCCCTTGCCCACCCGCCAGAAGTCCGTCAGGGGGCGGTGGGTCCACAGCTTTTCCCGGAAGCTCTGCTCGCTTAACTCCGCGATGCGGGCACCGTTTTTATCCGGCTTTATGTGCTTGGCCCCCACATCCATAGCCACCTTGCACAGAAACAGGTTGGGCCCGATGCCCGCGGTGGCGGTGATGCCCGTCTCCTGTAAGACCGCCGCCATGAGCTTTCGGGCAAAGCCCCGGGCATCCAGGCCATACAGGGGCAGGTAGTTGGTGGCGTCGATGAACACCTCGTCGATGGAGTACACATGGATGTCCTCCGGGGCCACATAGCGCAGGTATATCTGGTAAATTTTGGTGGAGATCTCCATGTAATAGGCCATTCTCGGCGGGGCGATGATGTAGTCCAGGGCCAGGGAGGGGTCCGCCTGGATTTTCCGGTCGTCGTACTCCCGGACATAGAGCTTGTGGGCCGGGTACTTCCGCTGCCGCTCCCGGTTTACCGCCTCCACCTTCTGCACCACCTCGAAAAGCCGGGCGCGGCCGGAGATGCCGTAGGCCTTCAGGGAGGGGGACACGGCCAGGCAGATGGTCTTTTCCGTCCGGGAGGCATCCGCCACTACCAGGTTGGTGCGCAGGGGGTCCAGGCCCCGGGCCACGCACTCCGCCGAGGCGTAAAACGATTTTAAGTCGATAGCCACATACACTTTTTCCGCCACGGTCTCCCCTCCCCTCTTTGGTCTTTTCTCTATTGTACAGGATAGAACATCTGTTTGCAAGGGCAAAATGCAAAAAAACGGCCCTCACCGGGGTGGGTGAGGGTCGGGAAGTTATGGAAATTTCAGCTTTTTCCGTGGATGGAGGTTCCGCACTTGGGGCAGGTGATGATGATCTTGCCCTTGCCCCGGGGCACGCGGCAGACGGTGCGGCACTGGGGGCAGGTGAAGTATTTATGGTCCTTATCCATGCTGCGGGCCTTGTGGTTTTTCACGGGGTTTATGACCTTGGTGAGGAACCAGGCGTTTTCGCGGCGGCGCTTGGGGAGGTTGCGGGAAAACATACGGTAGAGGGTCCACACCATCAGAAGAAAGCTCAGAGTGGAGAGGATCATCCGGGCGGTGTCGCTCCGGCCCCGAACCAGCAGCTCCGCCGTGTCCAGCAGCAGCACCAGCACCAGGGAGGCCCAGCCCAGCTGATCGACCCCGTTGCGCCCGTACATGAAGCGGGAAAGTGCGTTGCCCATTTTCTGGAAGAAACTCATAGTATAGCCTCGATTTCTACCATCGGTTGACAAGGGCAAACCCTCATCAGTCCATGGCATGCTATTTTCATCTGCATTATTTTACAGGAAAAGGGTCGGCAGGTAAAGGGCAATTTTACAAAGTTTACAAATTTGTTACGAATTATTTTTGTCCCGGCGCTTTACTTTCACGAACTAAAATGGTAAAATTACTGTGAATTATAAAGGAGGGCGAACGCCATGCTGCATCCTGCCAAGTCGAAAATTGCCACCAAGCAAAAGAGCGACCTGCTGTACAAGGCCATCTTGAAGCTGGAGACCGAGGAGGAGTGCTACAACTTCTTCCAGGACCTGTGTACCATCTCCGAAATGCGCTCCATGGAGCAGCGGTTTGAGGTGGCTACGCTGCTGAACAACGGGATGATCTATAACGAGATTTTGGAAAAGACCGGGGCCTCCAGCGCCACCATCAGCCGGGTGAACCGGTCCCTGCTCAACGGAGCCGGGGGCTACGAGAGCATCCTGGAGAAGATGAAGGAGAGCGGCGAGGAATGAACGCGTACCAGGGCCTGGCCGGGGCCTATGACTCCCTCACCGGGGATGTGGGGTACGAAAAGCGGGCGGACTATCTGGAAAAGCTCTTTGCCCGCAGCCGCATCCCGGTGCATACGGTGCTGGACCTGGCCTGCGGCACCGGCACCATGACCTGGCTGCTGACCGCTCGGGGCTATGAGATGATCGGCGCGGACGCCTCGGAGGAGATGCTGGCCGCCGCCATGATGAAAAGCGGCAGCGTGGAGGGTATTGTGCCCATCTTCCTGCACCAGTCCATGCCGAAGCTGGACCTCTACGGCACCGTGGACGCGGCTATCTGCTGCCTGGACAGCCTCAACTACCTCACCTCTCCCGCCGATGTGCAGCGGACCTTTCAGCGGCTGCATCTGTTCATCGCACCGGGTGGAGAGCTTATCTTCGATGTGAACACCCTGGCTAAGTTTCAGAGCCTGGACGGCCAGGTGTTTCTGGACGAGACGGAGGAGAGCTACTGCGTGTGGCGCACGGAGTTCCGGCGGAATATCTGCTCGTACTGGGTGGACCTGTTCCGCAAAGGGACGGACGGGCGCTACCGCCGGGACACGGAGCTGCACCGGCAGCGGTACTATGTCCCGGAGGAGCTGACGGGCTGGCTCCGGGAGGCCGGGTTTGGCAGCATCCGCGTGTACGGCGACTGCCGCCTGCGTGGGCCTAAGGACGGCGAGCAGCGGGTCTATTTCTGCTGCACGCGGGAGTGATTTTTTTGCGGGGCGGGATGCTAAAACCCGCCGCGAATTATGGATGCACATATTGCTTTGCACCCGTAGGGGTCGGCGTCCCCGACGACCCGTCCCTCATACCATATTATATATAAAGGAATTTTCAAACCATGAGCGATAGAATTGTCAGAGCCATCACCTCCGATGGCATGGTCCAGGCGGCGGCCATCAGCAGCCGCGGCCTTACCGAGCGCGCCCGGCAGATCCACAAGACCCTGCCGGTTGCTACGGCGGCCCTGGGCCGCACCCTGGCCGGCTGCGCCATGATGGGCAACGCCTTGAAGGGCCAGGGCGCCAGCCTCACTTTGCAAATCAAGGGCACCGGGCCTCTGGGCACCATTTTGGCCGTGTCTGACCCGGCGGGGAATGTCCGGGGCTATGTGGCCAATCCCCAGGTGGATCTGCCCCTGCGGCCCGACGGCAAGCTGGATGTGGGCACGGCGGTGGGCGCCGAGGGCGGCACCATGACCGTTATCAAGGACCTGAACATGAAGGAGCCGTATGTGGGCACCGTGGATCTGCTGGGCGGCGAGATCGCCGAGGACATCGCCAGCTATTTTGTGGAGTCGGAGCAGATCCCCACGGCCTGCGGGTTGGGGGTGCTCATTGAGCGGGACCAGAGCGTCCGGGCCGCCGGGGGGTATCTCATTCAGCTGATGCCCGGGGCCGACGAGGACACCATCACCAAGGTGGAGGGGGGCGTCCTGGCGGCGGGGAATGTGTCCGCCATTCTGGACAAGGACCCGGACCCGGAGCACCTACTGAAAACCGTTTTGTCCGACTTCGATGTGAAGATTTTGGAGTCCGACCCGGTGGAATATAAGTGCTATTGCAGTCGCGAGCGGGTGGAGCGGGCGCTGATCTCCCTGGGCGCGGAGGAGCTGAAAAACATCCTCGCCGAGCAGGGCTCCTGCCAGATGACCTGCCAGTTCTGCGACGCGGTGTATGAGTTTGACGGCGCGGAGCTGCAAAAGCTAATTGATAGTTTGGCGACAAAAAAATAATTGGTAAAATATGATTTTTGGTGTTGACAACAGGGGTGATTTTCGGTATAATAAACCCTGTCGTTACGAGTGGAACGGCTGAAAGCGGGAGCATAGCTCAGCTGGTTAGAGCACCTGCCTTACAAGCAGGGGGTCACTGGTTCGAGTCCAGTTGTTCCCACCAAAAATATGGCCAAGTAGTTCAGTTGGTTAGAACGCCAGCCTGTCACGCTGGAGGTCGTGGGTTCGAGCCCCATCTTGGTCGCCATATGCCTCTGTAGCTCAGTTGGTAGAGCAGCGGACTGAAAATCCGCGTGTCGTTGGTTCAACTCCGACCGGAGGCACCATTTGCGGGCATAGCTCATCCGGTAGAGCGCCACCTTGCCAAGGTGGAGGTAGCGAGTTCGAGCCTCGTCA
>CAVHCH010000080.1:0-10870 GCA_963634265.1 Bacteroidaceae bacterium
CCTCGAAATCGCCTCGCTTCTTCCGCCACTGGCGGCGCTTCGGCGATTTCCCCTTGCGCAGGGGAGCCTTTGGAGTACGGATTGCCACGGGCGCTTTGCGCCCTCGCAATGACAGTTTTTGGCTTTTGAAATAGTAAACCGCCGCAGGTGAGACTGCGGCGGTTTTTGTGGTTATTGCATTTTTGCGTTTTATGCGGCGGTGCGGTTTTGGCTGAAGTAGAGGATGCCGTAGGCCAGGCAGAGGATCAGGACCAGGGCTGCCAGGGCTACGGTGCCGATGGCGCACACCGTTCCCACGCCGTGAGGCAGGAAGAAGGCAACGACAGCCAGGGCGAAGCAGATCGCCGTCAGCAATACGATCAGGTTACGGATGGTTTTCATCTGTTTCATGCTACATTCCTCCTATTATTTATTATAAGTTTCGTTGGTTTAGGCGGTCAGCGGGTGGAGAGGGTCTCTATGGCCCGGGCGATGCGGATGAGGGATTCGTTCATTTGCTTGAGGGTGCGGAGCAGCTCCTCCAGCTCGGCCTGCGACATAGAGAACACTTCCTTTCACCTTTTTGATGATACTATTATAGCAGAGAAATTGGGTGGATTCCTTACACAAAGGCGACAATTTGACACATTTTCGGATACAAAAGTGTTACATTTTTGGGAATTTGATACGGATTTGTAACGAAGTGCGGACGCGGCGGTTTGCGCTTGAAATGGGATGTTTTTTTTGGTATAATAGATTTCTATATGAAGATGGGGGAGTGTTGGCTTGCAGTATTTGAGCAATTTATGGGCGGCGCTGGACTTCGGGTCGCTGTGGGACATGCTGCTGCGGCTGGCGGCGGTGCTGCTGTGCCTGACGGTGCATGAGACCTGCCACGGCCTGGCGGCCTACGCCCTGGGCGACCCCACCGCCCGGCGGGCGCACCGGCTGAGCTTGAACCCCCTGCGGCACATTGACTGGTTTGGTCTGCTGATGATGTTTTTGGCGGGCTTCGGCTGGGCCAAGCCTGTGCCGGTGAACCCCAACTACTTCAAAAAACCTAAGCAGGGCATGGCTTTGACGGCCCTGGCCGGGCCGGTGAGCAACTTCCTGCTGGCGCTTATCATGTTGCTGGAAGCCCGGATATTCTGCGATGTGGCCTCCTACACCGAGACGAACCAGCGAATATTGGACTTTATTTTGATGGTGGCGATCCTATCCATCGGTTTGGGACTTTTCAACCTGGTGCCCATCCCGCCGCTGGACGGGTCCAAGGTGCTTTTTGCGGTGCTGCCGGACCGGGCCTATGACCAGCTTATGCGCTATGAGCGGTATGGGATGCTGGTGCTTTTCGCGTTGGTGTTTTTCGATGTGGGAAGCAGCGCGTTTTCCCAGGCTATCAGTTGGGTTTTTGATCTATTTTGCCGCATTGTCGGCTTGTGAGGGAGAAAAAAGTTTTGGATAATCCGATTTTCAAATTGGAAAAAGTGGTGCAGAGCAAGGCTGCCGAGCCTCTGGAGGATTTCGAGGGGCCGCTGGATCTGATCTTGTTTTTGCTGAGTAAGAACAAAATTGAGATCCAGGACATCCCCATTGCGCTGATTTTGGACCAGTATTTGGCGTACCTGGAAAAGCGGCAGCAGATGGATCTGGAGGTGGCCAGCGAATTCGTGACCATGGCGGCGCACCTGATGTATATTAAGACCAGGATGCTGCTCTCCATTGAGGACGAGGAGGCCCAGAGCGAGATGGACGCCCTCATTCAGTCCCTCCAGGAGCGGCAGCGGGGCGAGTGCTACCAGAAGATCCGCAAGCTTACGGAAAAGCTGGGGCCTATGAGCGAGTTTGGGCGGAATATTTTCACCAAAAACCCGGAGCCTGTGAAGCGGGGGAAGGTGTTTGAGTATGACCATGAGCCGGGAGAGCTGGCCATCGCCATGCAGGAAATGCTGGACCGGCGGGACATGGCCCAGCACCCGCAGCTGGCGGTGTTTGAGGACATCGTGAAGCGGGAGCCGTACTCGGTGGAGGAGAAATCCGAAGAAATCGTGCGGCGTGTAAAGCTGGCTGGCATTACACGGTTTTTGCTTTTGTTCAAGGGCAGCCGCAGCCGCAGCGAGCTGGTGGCTACCTTTATGGCGGTGCTGGAGCTGTGTAGAAAGCATGTGCTGCGCCTGGCCGGAGGGCCGGAGGACTGCATGGTGTCCTGCGAGAAGGACAGCCAGGTGTAAGGGAGAGACATTATGGAAATACTGGAAATGAAAGAGATCGAGGCGGCGCTGGAGGGTATCTTATTTGCCTCCGGCGAGCCTGTGCATATCGACCGCATCTGCCTGGCCCTGGACCTGGACCGGGCTACGGCGGAGCTGGTGCTGCAAAAGCTGGCGGACTATTACAGCTTCGAGCGCCGGGGCATTCGGCTCATCCGCATGGCGGACACCTGGCAGCTTTGCTCGGCCCCGGAGTATGCCGACTACATCCGCCGGGCCTTTGAGATCCGCAAGCCCGCCAAGCTCTCCCAGCCTGCGCTGGAGGTGCTGACCATTGTGGCCTACTATCAGCCCACCACCCGGGCTTACATCGACCAAATTCGCGGGGTGGACAGCTCCTATACCGTGGGGCTGCTGCTGGAGCGGCACATGATCGAGGAGTGCGGCACCCTGCAGGTGCCGGGGCGGCCCCGGCTGTACCGCACCACTAAGGAATTTCTGCGGGCGTTCCATCTGAATACCCTGGAGGACCTGCCGGAGATGCCGGGTCTGGAGAATGACGGGCAGCTGCGGCTGGAGAACGACGGGACCATCAGCGACGAGACCAACACCTGAGAGAGGGGGCGAGGCCATTGACGGCGCTGTGGATCGTGGGGGCTGTGCTCCTTCTGCTGCTGGTCATCTTTCTGAGCCGGGTGGGCGCGGAGGTGGCCTTCGGGGAGGAGACGAGAGTGGTCCTTCGGCTGGGGCCTGTGCGGGTGCAGGTGGTGCCGAAGAAGGAAAAGGCGAAAAAGCCGAAAAAAGAGAAGCCTCCCAAAAAGAAAAAAGAAGAAAAGCCCCAAAAGGAGATGCCGAAGATCACGGCCCGGGCGGTGCTGAACAGTCTGCCGCAGCTGTGGGCTATCTTGAAAAAAGGACTGCGGATGACCTTTCGGCGCATTCGCATATCACCCATGGAGCTTTCGGCGGTCATCGGCGGGGAGGACCCGGCGGACACGGCCATAGTATATGGAAAGCTCAACGCCGCTATGTGGACGGTGATGCCGGTGCTCACGGAGCTGGTGCAGATGCCCGATCCGCACATCCACCTGGAGCCTGATCTCCAGGGCGGCGAGACGAAGGTGCGGGGCGAAGTGGGCGTTACGGCCCGGATATGGGATCTGACGGTCATTGGAGCTGCCTGCGGTGTGCCGCTTATAAAATGGTTTTTACAGTTGAGAAAACAGCCGCAAAACGCGGAAAGCCTGCCAAGAAAGGATGAAGAAAATGGAAAACAAGAAAACCAATCTCAGCGAAATGATGGAGACCTCCATGAGCAAGGTGCGGGAGATGGTCAGCAGTGACACGGTCATCGGCCAGCCCATCACCACGCCCGACGGGGTGACCCTGGTGCCCGTTTCCCGGCTGAGCTTCGGCTTTAGCTGCGGCGGCAGCGACTTCGGCAAGGCGGCCGACGGGAAGAATTTTGCCGGCGGTACGGCGGCGGGCGTGAAGGTGGACCCGGTGGCGTTCCTGGTGGTGAAGGACGGCGTGACCCGGGTGATGCCGGTGGCTATTCCCGCTATGGGCACGGCGGACCGGGTCATTGAGATGATCCCCCAGGTCATGGACCGGGTGGAGAATTTTATTGACAAAAAGAAGGAAACTACCGAATTTTAACTGCGTATACTGGCACCATCCACGATGAAATGGGGGAGGGTGCATGAAAGGTAGGCGCGTGGCGGCGGCTGCGCTGGCAGTGGCGCTTTTGCTGGGACAGCGGGCTTGGGCCATGGATATTTCCGCCACGGCGGCGGTTTTGATGGACGCGGACACGGGGCGCATTTTGTATGAGAAAAACGCCGATCGGCGGATGCTGGTGGCAAGCACCACCAAGATCCTCACGGCGCTGGTGGTGCTGGAAAACTGCGAAATGCAAAGCGTGGTCACGGTGACGGAAAAGCATAGGGCGGAGGGTTCGTCCATGTATCTAAAGTCCGGGGAGCGGGTGACGGTGGAGTGCCTGCTCTACGGCCTGCTGCTCTCCTCGGGCAACGACGCGGCCTTGGCGCTGGCGGAGGCCTGCGGCGGGGTAGAGCGGTGCGTGGGAAAGATGAACGACCTGGCCCGGCGCATCGGCATGGCGGACAGCCACTTTGAAAACCCCAACGGCCTGGACGGGGAGCAGCATTACTCCACGGCCCGGGACATGGCGAAGCTGGCGGCCTATGCCGCGAAGCAGCCCACCTTTATGCGCATTTGCTCCACGGTGACGGCCCATGTGGGTGGCCGGACCCTGACCAACCACAACCGGCTTCTCCGGGAAGTGGAGGGGTGCGTGGGCATGAAAACCGGCTACACCAAGGCCGCCGGGCGGACGCTGGTGTCCTGCGTGGAGCGGGACGGGCGGACGCTGGTGGCGGTGACCTTGCAGGACGGCAACGACTGGGCCGACCACAAGGCGCTGTATGAATTTGGATTTTCCCGGGACGGCGCGGCGGAGACGGCGGCGGTCAGCGGGAGAAAAGAACGATTTTTATTTTGAAAGCAGGTGACGCGGTGCGCCAGCGGGTGCAAAAGTTAATGGCCCAGGCGGGGCTTTGCTCCCGGCGTACGGCGGAGCAGTGGATGCTGGACGGGCGCGTGACGGTGAACGGCTTGCCCGCCCGGCCCGGGGACCAGGCGGACCCGGAGACAGAGCGCATCGAAGTGGACGGAAAGCCCCTGGCGCTGGGTGGGGAGATGGTTTATTTAATGCTCCACAAGCCCCGGGGGTATGTGACGACGCTCCGCGACGAGTTTGGCCGACAGACCGCCGCCGACCTGGTGCGTGGTTGCGGGACGAGGGTGTTCCCTGTGGGGCGGCTGGACAAAGATTCCGAGGGGCTGCTGCTGTTTACCAACGATGGGGAGATGATGCAGCGGCTCATTCACCCGAAATTTGAGGTCAACAAGCTGTACCGGGTGACGGTGCAGGGCGACTGGCGGCGGGGCGTGCCGCTCCTGCGGGAAATGGACACGCTGGAGGGGGAACCCATCGCCCCGGCGCAGGTGGAAGTGGACCGGGAGATGGGGGAGAGTGCCGTGCTGCGCATGACCATTCACCAGGGAAAGAACCGACAGATACGGCGGATGTGCCGGCAGGCGGGCCTTGCGGTCACGCGGCTGGAGCGCATCGCCGAACACGGGGTTTATTTAGGAAACTTGCCATGTGGCAAGTGGAGAGCCTTGACAGAGGAAGAGATAACAAGGTTGAAGGAGAGCGAAGAAAAATGAGCAACAATGTGCTGCACAGGATCCGCACGGGTATGGACGGATTCTCCAAGGGGCAGAAGCGGATCGCAAACTACATACTCTCCGACTACGACAAGGCGGCGACCATGACGGCGTGTAGGCTGGGGCAGATCGCCCAGGTCAGCGAGTCTACGGTGGTGCGCTTTGCCTCCCAGCTGGGCTACGACGGCTACCCCGCCATGCAGAAGGCATTGCAGGAGCTGATCCGCGGCAAGCTCACCAGCATCCAGCGCATTGAGGCCTCCGGCGACCAGATCAACAGCGGAGACATCGCCGGGAGCGTGATGCAGCAGGATATGGACACCCTGCGCAGCACCATTGACGGCATCGACCGGGAGGAGTTTGACCGGGTGGTGCAGAAGCTGGTGAAGGCCCGGCGCATTTATATTTTGGGTGTGCGGTCGTCGTCGTTTTTGGCGGGGTATCTGCATTTCTATTTCCATTTGATTTTTGAAAATGTGACCCTGGTGCAGAGCGCGGCGGGGGAAATTTTTGACCAGATGCTGCGCATTGGGCCCGGGGATGTGCTGCTGGCTATCAGCTTTCCCCGGTACTCCAAGCTGACCATGAGCGCCGTACATTTTGCCAGGGACAGGGGCGCGGAAGTCATAGCTGTCACGGACAGTAAAATGTCTCCCCTTTACACCCTTTCCGCCGCTTCGCTGCTGGTCCACAGCGAGATGATCTCCTTTGTGGACTCTATGGCGGCGCCGGTGAGCCTGCTGAACGCGCTGATCGTGGCGGTGGGTAAGCAGAAGAGCGCGGAGACCGCCGAGAACTTCGAGGAGCTGGAGCGGGTATGGTCCCGGTATGAGATCTTTGGTTACGAAGAAGATGAGTAAGGATATTGTGGTCATAGGCGGCGGGGCGGCCGGGATGATGGCGGCCATCGCTGCGGCGGAGCAGGGGGCCAAGGTCTGCCTGCTGGAGCCCAACGAGCGGCTGGGCAAAAAACTGAATATCACCGGGAAGGGCCGGTGCAATGTGACCAACAACTGCTCCATGGAGGAGCTGATGGCCCACATTCCACGGAACGGACGGTTTTTATACAGCGCGTTTTCCCACTTCGGAAGCGGGGAGGCCATGGCCTTTTTTGAGGGGCTGGGCGTGCCGCTGAAAACGGAGCGGGGGAACCGGGTGTTTCCCGTGTCGGACTGCGCCTTCGATGTGTCCGGGGCGCTGAAGCGGCGGATGGAGAAGCTGGGCGTGCGCTGGGTGCATGACCGGGCGGTGTCTATCGCCGTGGAGGACGGCGCGGTGCGGGCCGTGGCGGGCGAGAAGGGCGAATATCCCTGCCGGGCGGCGGTCTTGGCTACGGGGGGCGTGTCCTATCCGGGGACAGGCTCTACCGGGGACGGCTACCGCATGGCGGAGGCGCTGGGGCATACGATCATTGCGCCCCACGGGTCCCTGGTGCCGCTGGTGAGCGGGGATAGCTGCTGCGGAAAAATGCAGGGGCTGGCCCTAAAAAATGTGCAGCTCACGGCGGTGAACGAGAAGAAAAAGGTGGTTTTCAGCGAGTTCGGCGAAATGCTGTTTACCCATTTTGGTGTGTCGGGACCGCTGGTGCTGTCGGCCAGCGCCCATTTGCGGGACTGGGACAAGCACAGCTATACGCTGGCGATCGACCTAAAGCCCGCCCTTTCGGAGGAAAAGCTGGAGGAGCGGCTTTTGCGGGAGCTGCGGGAGCAGAGCAACCGCAACATGGAAAATGTGCTTTTGTCCCTGCTGCCCAGCAGCATGGTGCCGGTGATGTGCGCGCGGCTGGGGATAGACCCGGCGCTGAAGGCAAATTCTCTGAAAAAGGAGCAGCGGCGGGCGCTTTTGCACGAACTGAAGCACTTTACCCTGCCCGTTTCGGGGCCCAGGCCCGTGGCGGAGGCTATCGTCACCTCCGGCGGGGTGAAGGTGGGCGAGGTGAACCCCGGGACCATGGAATCGAAACTGGTGGCGGGGCTGTATTTTGCCGGAGAAATTTTGGATGTGGACGCCTATACGGGCGGATTTAATTTGCAGATCGCCTGGTCCACTGGCCGGGCGGCGGGCGTAAACGCCGCAGAGGAAGAAGGAGAGAGATGACCATGAGCAGCATTTATTCCGTGGCCGTAGACGGCCCCTCGGGTGCGGGGAAAAGCACGCTGAGCAAGGCGGTGGCTAAGGAGCTGGGCATCGTGTATGTGGATACCGGCGCCATCTACCGCACTATCGGGTACTATGTTTTTACCAAGGGCATCGACCCCAAGGACGGGGAGGCCGTGGCGGCGGTGCTGCCGCAGGTGCAGGTGGATATGCGCTACGGGGCGGACGGGCTCCAGCGGATGTACCTGGGCGGGGAGGATGTGACGGAGAAGATCCGGCTGCCGGAAATTTCCATGTACGCCTCGGCGGTGTCGGCTATCCCGGCGGTGCGGGCCTTTCTGCTGGAGATGCAGCGGGACATGGCCCGGCGCAGCAGCGTTATCATGGACGGACGGGACATTGGCACGGTGGTACTGCCGGAGGCGCAGGTGAAAATTTTCCTTTGCGCCGATGTGCAGGTCCGGGCCAGGCGGCGGACCCTGGAGCTGGAGCAGCGGGGGACACCCAAGCCCTACGAGCAGGTTTTGGAGGAAATGGAGCAGCGGGACTGGGCGGACAGCCACCGGGCTGCGGCACCCTTGCGGCCTGCGGAGGACGCGGTGATCGTGGACACCACAAATATGGATTTTGACCAGAGCAAGGAGGCTATCCTGCAGGTCATCAGGAGGCGGACACAGCTATGAGCAGCCGGTATTACGCCAGGACATACGACATTTTGGCCCCTATGGCTACCTTCCTGCACCCCATTCGGGTGGAGGGGCTGGAGAATATCCCCAAAGACGAGCCGGTGGTGCTGTGCCCCAACCACAGCAGCAACTGGGACCCTATTTTGCTCATTTGCGCCCTGGGACGGGAGGCAAATCTGCGGATCATGGGGAAAAATCAGCTTTTCAAAATTCCCATTCTGCGGACTTTTCTGCGGAAAATGGGGGTGTTCCCGGTGGATCGGGGGCACTCGGACATCGGCGCGGTGAAAAACTCCATCCAGGCTTTGAAGGATGGGTCCATGCTGCTGGTGTTTCCCGAGGGGACCCGGGTGCGGGGGAAGAAAAAAAATATCCGGCCCAAGGGGGGCATTGCCATGATCGCCATTCGGTCCGGGGCCAAGCTGCTGCCGGTGTATATCGGGGTGAAAAAGCGGGTGTTTTCCAAGGTGCCGATCATTTTCGGCAAGCCCTTTGACCCGGAGTACACCGGGCGCAAGGGCACGGCGGAGGAGTACCAGGCCAACGCGGACGAGGTGATGCGCCGGGCTTACGAGCTGGGAGGTGCGTCATGCAGGTAAAGGTGGCCAAGAGCGCCGGGTTTTGCTACGGCGTGAAGCGGGCTGTGGACATGGCCCGGGAGACGGCACAAAAATGCGAGCGCAGCGTGATGCTGGGGAGCATCATCCACAACGCTAATGTGGTCTCGGAGCTGGAGGCTCTGGGGATGCGCAAGGCGGAGTCCTTAGACCAGGTGCAGCCCGGGGAGACGGTGGTCATCCGCTCCCACGGGGAGAGAAAAGAGGTTTTTGAGCGGCTGGCAGAGATGGGCGCGGCGTGCGTCAACGCCACCTGCCCTAATGTGCTGCGCATCCAGCAGCTGGTGGCCCAGGCCCAGGAGGAGGGGCGGACACCCCTTATCATCGGGGAGATGCACCACCCGGAG
The DNA here is from genome assembly GCA_963634265.1 of Bacteroidaceae bacterium. Taxonomy (GTDB): domain Bacteria; phylum Bacillota; class Clostridia; order Oscillospirales; family Oscillospiraceae; genus Vescimonas. The sequence continues at coordinate 9,192 of CAVHCH010000080.1, forward strand.
GTGCTGGGTGCGGCCAGTTGGTCGGAGCGGTCGGTGATCCTGCCGGGGCCCCGGGAACTGAAAAATTGGCTGAAAGAGGAACCCTCCAGACGGGAAATTCCACTAACGGCGGCGGCTCAAACCACCTGCGTTCAGGCAATTTGGGAAAGTTCCAAAGAAATTTTAAAAAAAGAGTGTACAAATGTAAAAATATTTGATACAATATGTAATGCTACGCATAGGCGTCAAACGGAAGCGGCTGAATTGGCGGCTTCGGTGGATGTCATGGTCGTTGTTGGAGACCGTAAAAGTGCCAATACCAAGCATTTAGCAGAGATTTGCAGGGAGAAATGTGGACGGGTCGTTCAGATCGAGCGGGCCGGTGAGCTCTCGTCAGACCTTTTTGAGGGATGTCTTGTGGCAGGTCTAACGGCCGGCGCATCTACGCCAGCGGGCATCATTAAGGAGGTATATACAACGATGAGCGAAGAAATCAAGAACATGGAAGCCAACGAGGAGAGCTTCGAGGAACTGCTGGAAAAATCTTTTAAGACTTTAAATACAGGAGAGAAGGTAACCGGTATCGTGACGGCTGTCGGCCCCACCGAGGTCCAGGTGGATCTGGGCTGCAAGCAGGCGGGCTATATTGCCGTGGATGAGCTGAGCGCTGATCCCAATGTGAAGCCCGAGGATGTGGTGAAGGTCGGCGACGAGATCGAGACCTACATCATCCGCGTCAACGATGTGGAAGGCTACGCTATGCTCTCCAAGAAGCGTCTGGACGCTGTGAAGGTCTGGGAGGACATCGAGGTCGCCCGCGAGAACAAGACCACCCTGGAGGGTAAGGTCACCGAGGAGAACAAGGGCGGCATCGTCGTCAATGTCAAGGGCGTGCGCGTGTTCGTGCCTGCTTCCCAGAGCGGCCAGCCCCGTGGCGCTGATCTCAGCGAGATGATCGGACAGACCGTTTCCCTGCGCATTACCGAGGTCAACCGTGCCCGCCGCCGTGTGGTGGGTTCCATCCGTGCCGTGCAGTTCGAGGCCCGTCAGGCTGCCCAGGCTGCCATTTGGGAGAGCATCGAGGTTGGTAAGCACTACACCGGCACTGTCAAGTCCATGACCAGCTACGGCGTGTTCGTGGACATCGGCGGCGTGGACGGTATGGTACATATCTCTGAGCTGTCCTGGTCCCGCATCAAGAACCCCGCTGAGGTGGTTTCCGTGGGCGACACCCTGGATGTGTATGTCATTTCCTTCGATCCCGAGAAGCACAAGATCTCCCTGGGCGTGAAGGACCGTTCCAGCAACCCCTGGGATAAGTTCATGGAGACTTATCATGTGGGCGATGTGGCCAATGTGCGCATCGTGAAGCTGATGACCTTCGGCGCTTTCGCGGAGGTCGTTCCCGGTGTGGACGGTCTGATCCACATTTCCCAGATCGCCGACCGCCGCATTGAGAAGCCCGGTGATGTGCTGTCCGAGGGCCAGATGGTGGACGCTAAGATCACCGCTATCGATGAGGAGAAGCAGAAGATCTCCCTGTCCATCCGCGCTCTGCTGGAGGGCCACGCTGACGAGACCGACGAAGAGGCCGAGGCTGAGACCGAGGAATAATTTCCGAATTTACAAATGGATCCGGCACCCGTATTTGGGTGCCGGATCTTTTGCGCTTTCTTGGGTGTCACGCCGCCTGCAAGGCA
>CAVHCH010000081.1:0-7184 GCA_963634265.1 Bacteroidaceae bacterium
CTCCTCTGGCTTTCTCCCAACGAGTTCACTGTCCAATATGTTTGACAAACCTACATTTGCGTTTAATCACGCGGGAAAAATGCGCGGGGGGAGGTTTGCAGTCGGGGGCGGGGTATGGTATAATTGAAAATCAAGAAGAAAATGGGGAGGTATGTCCGTATGATGCAGCTTTGGGTCGGCCGGGCTGGCGCGGGAAAATCGGAGCGGGTGTTGGAGACCATGAAGCGCGGCTGCCGGGCGCGGGGGCAGGTGCTCATTGTGCCGGAGCATGTGTCCCATGAGGCGGAGGTGGCGCTGTGCCGGGCGCTGGGCGACACCGCCAGCCGGTATGCGGAGGTGCTGAGCCTGCGCAATCTCGCCGGGCGCGTACTGGGGGAGGTGGGCGGATTGTCGGACTTCACTCTGGACGGGGGCGGCAAGCTGCTGACCATGCGCATGGCCTTGCAGGAGGTGGGCGGAAGCCTCCATGTGTTCAACAATCCCTCCCGGCGGGCGGCGTTTTTGGAGCAGTTGGTGGCGCTGATGGACGAGCTGTACGCCTACGAGATCGCGCCGGAGGAACTGTATGAGCGGGTGCAGGAGGCCCAGGGACAGCGGGGCGACAAGCTGCGGGATGTGGCGCTGCTCTACGCCGCCTACGACGCCCGGCTCCGGGAAGGGGGACGGGACGCCCGGTCCCGGGTGCAGAAGCTCCGGGACGCCCTGCCGCAGTCGGATTATCTGCGGGGCAAGGATGTGTATTTTGACGGATTTTCTTATTTTAATAAGGTAGAAGAGGGGATTTTGGAGACGGCCTTGCAGCAGGCGAACTGCGTGACGGTGACGCTGCTGGGGGACCGCGCGGCCTCGGACATTTTCCAAAACGCTTACCGCCAGCGCCAGCGGCTTATCCGCATGGCCCAGCAGGCGGGGCAGCGGTGCGAAATGGAGTTTATGGAGCGGCGGGAGGACTCGGCTCTGGGGCACCTGGAGCGGTACTTTTTCGGGGCGGCGGCCCCGGAACGGCCCGGCGGCGCGGAGCAGGTGAAGCTGTACGAGGCCACCACCGCCTACGCGGAGGTGGAGTACGCGGCGGCGCAAATCCGGCAAATGCTTTCCCGGGGCTACCGCTGCCGGGACATCGCCGTGACGGCTCGGAATCTGGAGGAGTACGGGCCGCTATTGGAGCATATTTTTGCCCGGGACGGCATCCCGGTATACATGAGCCGGCGCAGCGACATTCTGCAAAAGCCGCCGCTGCTGCTGATCTTGGGCGCATTGGACGCGGTGACGGGGGGATTTGAATACGAGGATATGTTCCGCTACCTGAAAACGGGGCTGGCGGGCATTGACCGGGCGGAGTGCGATGCCCTTGAAAACTATGTGATCCTGTGGGGCATACGGGGGAAAATGTGGCTCAGGGATGTGGCCTGGACGGCAAACCCCGATGGCTACGGCGCGGAGATGACCCCGGAGCGCCAGGCGCGGCTGGACGAGATCAACGCCATCCGGGAGAAGGTGCGGCTGCCGCTGCTGGCCCTGCACGAGAGCATGAGCGCGCCCTCGGCGGCGGTGGAGAAAGCCGAAGCCGTGTACCGCTTTGCCCAGCAGGCGGGGGTACCGGGGCTTTTGCAGCAGCAGGTGCAGGTGCTCATGGAGGCCGGACGGGTGCAGACGGCGGAGGAATACCGCCAGCTGTGGGAGATCTTCTGCGGGGTGCTGGACCAGTTCGCGGAAATTTTAGGTCAGACGCCGCTGAGCGGAGAGGAATTTTGCCGGATGCTGCGGCTGGTGCTGACCCAGTACAGCGTGGCGACTATCCCGGCGACACTGGACCAGGTGAAGGTCAGCGAAATGACCCGGGCCGACCGCAGGAGGGTGCGGGCGCTGTTTATCCTGGGGTGCAACGACCATGTGCTGCCCCAGGTGAATCAGAACGGGGGCATTTTGGACCGCAAGGACAGGAGCTTTTTACAGGAGCAGGACTTGCCCCTGGCGGATGCGTCCTTTGACGAACTGGACAACGAACTGCAAAATATTTACTCGGCCCTGACCCAGCCCACGGAGCGGCTTTTTGTGAGCTATCCCACGGTGTCGCTGGACGGGGGCGCGCTGCGGCCTGCCTTTGTGGTGGAGCGCATTCGGCGGCTTTTGCCGGAGGTGCGGGTGCAGAAGGAGGACGGGCTGTATCGGCTGGGTGTGCCCGCCACGGCGCTGGAAATTGCCGGGCGGTGCCCGGAGAGCAAGCTGGCGGACTATTTTCGCCGGGACGGAGAGAGCGGACGGGTGCTGGAGGCCATCGCCCGGGCCCAGGATATGGAGCGGGGGCGGCTGTCCCCGGAGGCAGTGCGGGCCCTGTACGGGAGCCAGGTGCAGATGTCCGCGTCCCGGATGGACCGCATGAAAAGCTGCCATTTCGGCTACTTCATGGAGTACGGCTTGCAGGCCAAGGAGCGGAAAACCGCCGGGTTCCAGGCCCCGGAGATCGGGACATTCATTCACTATCTGCTGGAAAATGTGCTGCGCACGGTCCGGGACCGGGGCGGCTTTGCCTGCGTGGAGCCGGGGGAGCTGGACGGGCTGGTGGAGCGGTTTACCGGGGAGTTCGCCCGGACGAAGATCGACCGATACAGCGAGAAGAGCGCACGGTTCCGCTATCTGTTTGAGCGGCTGCAAAAGACCGCCTGCGCGGTGGTGCGGAATATTGCCGACGAAATGCGGCAGTCGGACTTTAAGTTGCTGGAATTTGAGATGAACTTTGGGGGCCGGGACGCGGACCTGCCCGCGGTCTCCGTGGAGCGGGAGGGTATCTCCCTGCGGGTCGTGGGCAAGGTGGACCGGGTGGACGGCTGGGTGAAGGACGGCAAGCTCTACCTGCGGGTGGTGGACTACAAGACCGGGAAAAAGTCCTTCGACCTCAGCGAGGTGCAGTATGGACTGGGCATTCAGATGCTGCTGTACCTCTTTGCCCTGGAAAAGGAGGGGCAGGCGCACTTCGGGATGCCGGTAGTCCCGGCGGGGGTGCTGTATCTCCCGGCCAGGGATGTGATCGTCAGCGAGAAGCGAGGGGCTTCGGAGGAGAAAATTCAGAGCGATGTGCAGACGCAGCTGCGGCGCAGCGGACTTCTTTTGCAGGACGCGGAGGTTTTGCAGGCTATGGAGCACAGCGCCCTGGAAAAGCCCGTGTATCTGCCCATTGCGCTGAAAAAGGACGGGACCATCACCGACGGGGTGGCCACCGCCTACCAGCTGGGGCGGCTGGGGAAGTACACGGAGCATCTGCTGGGGCAGATCGCCGGGGAGCTGGCCCGGGGCAATGTGGACGCGGACCCGGTGCAGCGGTCCCAGCAGGACAGCGCGTGCCGGTACTGCGCCTACGCCTCGGCCTGCTATTTCCGGCCCGGCGTGGGCAGCGACCGAAAGCGGTACATACGAAACGCCCCGGCGGCGCATGTATGGGAGAACATGGAAAAGCAACTGGGAGAGGAGGCGCACCATGGGTGAAATAAGACTGACGGACGAGCAGCGGATGGCCGTGACGGACCGGGGCGGGAGCCTGCTGGTGTCGGCGGCAGCCGGGTCCGGCAAGACCAAGGTGCTGGTGGAGCGGCTGTTTCGCAGAATTGAAGAGGAACAGTGCAGCGTGGACGACTTCCTCATCATCACCTATACCCGGGCCGCGGCGGCGGAGCTGCGGGGGAAGATCGCCAAGGAGCTTTCTCAGCGGGTGGCGGAGCAGCCGGAGAGCGAACATCTGCGCAGGCAGCTTTTCCGGGTGTATCAGGCGGACATTAAGACGGTGGACGCCTTTTGCGGGAGCCTATTGCGGCAAAACATCCATCTGCTGCCGCCTGTAAAGGGGAGAAGCCTTACACCGGATTACCGGCTTTTGGACGAGCAGGAGGGGGCCGTGCTGCGCCAGCGGGTGCTGGACCGGGTGATGGACCGCTTCTACGAGGCCCTGGAGCAGGGGGACGGCAACGCCGAGCTTTTGGCCCAGACTTTGGGCGCGGGCCGGGACGATAGCCGCCTGACGGGGCTGGTCTTAGAGCTTTACGACAAGCTCCAGAGCCAGGCGCATCCCTTGGCGTGGCTGGGGGAGACAAGAAAATTTTGGCAGGGGGTGCCGGAGCGCTTGGAGCAGACGCCCTTTGGGAAAATTTTGCTGGATGACCTGAGACAGTGGGCGGACTTCTGGAGCGGGCGGCTTTGCCGAGCCGTGGAGGAAATGACCGCCTGCCCGGCGGTGGAAGCGGCCTACGGGGCGGGCTTTTTGACTATGGCCCAGACCATGGGAGCGCTGCGGGAGGCCGCGGGCGGCGGCTGGGACGCCGTAGCGGCGGTAGACCTGGTATTTCCCCGGCTGAAGCCTGTGCGGGGCCAGGAGAACGAATACTGGAAGACCCGGATGCAGAAGCTGAAGGAGCGGTTTCAGAAGGAGCTGAAGGAGGTCATGGAGCCCTTTGCCGTGACCCAGGCGGAGCATTTGGAGGATCTGCGGGCCATGGCCCCGGCCATGCTGGCCCTGGTGGACCTGACGGCGGACTTTACCCGCAGCTTTCAGCAGGAAAAGGTGCGGCGGAATGTGGCGGATTTTTCTGACCAGGAGCACTACGCCGTGGATCTGCTGACGGGGGCGGACGGCAGCCCGACGGAGCTGGCAAAGCAAATCTCCCAGGAATATGTGGAGATCATGGTGGACGAATACCAGGACACCAACCAGGTGCAGAACTGCATTTTTGACGCCATTTCCCGTAAAGGGGAAAACCTTTTCACCGTAGGCGATGTCAAGCAAAGTATCTATCGGTTCCGTTTGGCACAGCCGGAAATTTTCCTGGAAAAATATGAGAGCTACTGCCACGCGAGCCAGGCTCGGGCGGGACAGGCGCGGAAGATTTTGCTCACCTGCAATTTCCGCTCCCGGCCGGAGGTGCTGGAGGCTACCAACTTCATTTTCCAAAATATTCTGTCCCGGGAGATGGGGGAGATGGAGTACGGCCAGGCGGAGAAGCTGAACGCCGGGGCCACTTACTACACCCCCGCGCCGGACCGGGAGACGGAGCTGCACCTGGTGAGCGTGGAGAACACGGAGGACGAGGACTTCGACCGGGTGCGGGTGGAGGCGGACTTCGTGGCGGGACGGATACGGAAGCTGCTGGACGAGAAATTCCCTGTGCAGGGAGAGGGCGGCGAACTGCGGCCCGTGCAGCCGGAGGACATCGTCATTTTGCTGCGCTCCCCGGGCAGCCGCATGGCGGACCTGGGGGCGGCGCTGAGCCGCTGCGGCATCCCCTATTCCGGGGGCGAGCGGGAGGCGTTCTTCGAGACCATCGAGATTTCCACGGTATACTCGCTTTTGCAGATTATTGACAATCCCCGGCAGGATGTGCCGCTCATTGCGGTGCTGCGCTCGCCGCTGTATGGGTTCACCCCGGACCTGCTCTCGCGTATTCGGAGCAGCGCCAAGGGGGACTTTTATGGGGCCTGCTGCGCGTGCGGCGAGGAGCCGGTGCAGGCGTTTTTGCAGCAGATTTCGGAGCTGCGGAGCCTGGCGGCGGAGCTGCCGGCGGACCAGCTTCTGTGGCAGATGTATGACCGGCTGCACATTCCGGGCATTTTCGGGGCCATGGAAAACGGGGAGCTGCGGCGGAGTAGGCTGCTGAACCTGTGCCGCTATGCGGAGAACCTGGCGGGCATGGGGAAGATCACCGTGTTTGAGCTGACGGACTATCTGCGCAGCCTCATGGCACGGGGCAAGGAGCCGCAGATCGCCTCGGAGCAGAGCGCCGGGGGCGTGCGGATCATGAGCATCCACCGCTCCAAGGGCTTGGAGTTCCCGGTGGTGATTTTGTGCGACCTGAATCGGAAATTCAATAAGGACGACATGAAGAGGCCCGTTTTGGTCCACGCCCGGCTGGGATTGGGTACGGAGCGGGTGGACCCGGCGCGCCATGTGCGCTATCCCACGGTGTCCAAAACCGCGCTGGCCCTGGAAATGGAAAAGGAAATGCTGTCGGAGGAAATGCGGCTTTTGTATGTGGCTATGACCCGGGCCCAGGAGAAGCTGATCTTGGTGGACTGCGTGAAAAACGCCAGGAGCCAGGTAGAGAGCCTGGCGGCGCTGACGGACCTGCCTGTGCCGCCCCAGGTGGTGCGGGGAGCGGCGAACATGGGGCAGTGGGTGCTCCAGGCGCTGCTGTGTACTACCCAGGCCGGGGCGCTGCACACCTGGGCGGGAGTGCAGCCGGAGCTGCGGCAGGACGCGCCGGGCTGGCGGGTGTATCTCCATGAAAATCCGAAGAGTGGTTCCTATATGGAGGAAGAAAAAGTGCAGGCGGACGGGGAGCCGCCCTTTTTCCCGGACCTGCTGGAGCAGCGGTATGGGCACTGGGAGGCGTCCCGGGTGCCGTCCAAGGTCACGGCCACCCAGCTCAAGGGCCGGGAGGTGGACCAGCAGATCGCCGAGGGTACGGGCCAGCACATGGCCGCCCAGGGCGACTTCCCTGCGCCGAAATTCTTGCAGCAGCAGCGGGGCTTGACCCCGGCGGAGCGGGGCACGGCTATGCACCTGGTGATGCAGTACCTGCCCTTTGACACCCCGGCTCAGCCCGAGGCGGTGGAGAAATTTGTGCAGTCCCTGGTGGAGCGGCGGCTTTTGACCCCGGAACAGGGGGCAAGTGTTAACGCTTTACAGGTGGCAAAATTCCTGGCATCTCACCTGTGTGGACAGATGCGGTCGGCGGCGCAGGTGTGGCGGGAGTTCCGCTTTGCCCTGCTGGTGCCCGCCACGGTGTATGACCCCCAGGTTGAGGGGGAGGAGATGATGCTCCAGGGCGTGGCGGATGTGTGCTATCGCACGGCAGAGGGTATTGTGGTGGCGGACTTTAAGACCGACTCTCTGCGGCCCGGAGAGGAAGCGGCCCGGGCGGAGCGCTATCGGGCGCAGTTGGAGGCTTACAGCCTGGCGCTGGGCCGGGTGCTGGAGGAGCCGGTGTGCCGACGGGTGCTGTATTTCTTCTCCACGGGGGCAGAAGTAGAGATATGATGGGAATTTTATAAGTTTTTGCGAAAAAATGCTTGCTTTTCTCGGGCGGCTGTGCTATGATGTGAGTTGCCTTTGGAGTTTCAAGGGACTTGTGTACCGGAAAGGGGTGAACCAGAGCAATGAAGGAAGGAATCCATCCCAATTATCAGCAGACTACTAT
>CAVHCH010000082.1:0-6368 GCA_963634265.1 Bacteroidaceae bacterium
TAGATCTGCATACTGGCTGTGTCGCCGTTGACGCGGATGACCTCGCCCTTGAGCCGGTCATCGCCCACCAGGACATAGCCCACTTCATTTTTGCGCACGGAGCCGGTAAAGCTGGCCGACACCAGGTTTCCGTTGACCCCGGTCACATATCCTGTCACTTTGTCCATTTTGATTCTCCTGTTTCGTTATAGGCTGGTGATCTGCTGGCGGATGTGGGCGGCCAGGCCCTCAAAGGCCCGCTTGCCCGCCTCCCGCCGGAACAGACGCTGCCGCTCCAAAAGCTGCAGCTTCATGGCGTAGCCATAGAGGGCATGGTCGTCGAAATTGTGCAGGCCGATCATGCCGTCTAAGCGGCGAAACTCCAGATCCAGCAGAATTTGCTCCCCCTCTAAGGGGTTCTCGGCATTGACCGCCGACGACACCGCCTGGACCACGCCTGCGTCCCGGTCGTAGGGCACGGGGCAGGGGCGGCCCAGCTTCACACTGCGCTGGTAGGTAAGCTCTTTGGAGAGCGTCCCGTAAAAGGCGGCCCAGTCCGAAAGAAGCGGGCCGTGGTGGGAATCCACCGTGAGGGTGGAAAGGGTCTCATACACGGCGGGGCTTACGGCTGTGCGGCACTGGCGCAGAAACTCGGCATAGTCCATGGGCGGCTCACCCTGGGTGCGGAGCATGGGGAGGCTGGAGATAAGATAGTAATAGGAAGCCACTGAGGCACCCCCTTACAGGCGCGTGTCCCGGAAGAAGGGGGTGAGCATCTGGGCGATCTCCTCCTGGGAGCAGTCGAAATAGCCGGAGCCGTCCTTGGCGGCCAGGCGGAACCCGGCGCCTACCTTCTTGGACGGGCGGATCTCCAGGCCCGCCTTCAGCTCTTCGGCCAGCTCTGCGCGGATGCCGTCGGTGACCTGGGCCAGTTCGGCGGCGTAGGCGGCGGGGTCCTCCCCCTGGAGGGCGGCGCGGATGAGGGCGGCCAGGGCCTTATCATCCAGGGCCTTGCCGATGTCGGCGGAGAGGAGCTTTTCAAATTCCTTTTGAATCTCCTGGCTGAAGGCCAGAACCGCGTCACGCTTGGCCTGCTGGGCGCTGAGGAGGGCGCTGCTCTTAAACACCTCGGCATCGGCCTGGGCCTCCTGGCGCAGCTTGTCCGCCTCTTTCCTGGCCTCGGCCAGGAGGGCGTCGGCCTGCTTTTGTGCATCGGCCAGGAGGGCGTCGGCCTCTTTATTGGCGCTGTCGATGCCGTCTTTCTTGATGGAAGAAACCAGATCCTGGATCTGCAGTTCCATAAGTTATCACCTTCTTGTTTAGATTTGGAAATTCCGCGCTGGGATATTATGCTCTATTATAATACTCCTGGGAAATTTTGCAACGGTTTTTTGCTCCTGCGGAGAAAAATTTACATCTTATCCTGCCCGGTTTTTGGGAAAGTAAGACGGGGGCGGACGAGACAAAAAACAGAACATTTGTTTTCAATTTCTTATTTACATATTTTATAATTGGAGTATAATAGAAAGATACCACATTATTGCAGAAAAACAGGAGAGTATCATGACTGAATTCAAAGTTGTATCGGAATACAAGCCCTCCGGCGACCAGCCCCAGGCCATTGAAAAGCTGGCGGCGGGACTGGAGGCGGGACTGCGCCAGCAGGTGCTGCTGGGCGTCACCGGCAGCGGCAAGACCTACACCATGGCAAAGGTCATTGAAAAGGTCCAGCGGCCTACCCTGGTGCTGGCCCACAACAAGACGCTGGCGGCCCAGCTTTGCGAGGAGTTCCGGGAGTTTTTTCCGGAGAACGCGGTGGAGTATTTCGTATCTTACTACGACTACTACCAGCCGGAGGCGTACATTGCCCACACGGACACCTTCATTGAAAAGGATGCCTCCATCAACGCGGAGATCGAGCGGCTGCGGCACAGCGCCACGGCGGCCCTCTTTGAGCGGCGGGATGTGATCGTGGTGGCATCGGTGTCGTGCATTTACGGCCTGGGCGACCCTATCGACTACGCCAACATGGTCATCTCCCTGCGCCAGGGGAGGGAGTATTCCCGGGACCAATTGCTGCGCAAGCTGGTGGAAATTCGCTACGAGCGCAACGATGTGGCCTTTGAGCGGAATATGTTCCGGGTCCGGGGGGACACGGTGGAAATTTACCCGGTGTATGCCAATGGGTACGCCATCCGGGTGGAGTTTTTCGGGGATGAGGTGGACCGCATCAGCGAGTTTAACCCCGTTACCGGCCAGGCCCAGCGGGTGCTGGACCATGTGGCCATTTACCCCGCCAGCCACTATGTGACCACCAAGGAGAAGATGGCCCGGGCCACGGAGGAAATTGAGCGGGAGCTGGCGGAGCGGAAGAAGTTCTTCGAGGACAACGGCAAGCTCATCGAGGCCCAGCGCATTGACCAGCGGACCCGGTACGATGTGGAGATGATGCGGGAGCTGGGCTACTGCACGGGCATTGAGAATTACAGCCGGGTCATCTCCGGCCGGGAGCCGGGGTCACCGCCTATGACGCTGCTGGACTATTTCCCGGAGGACTTTGTGCTGTTCGTGGACGAGAGCCATGTGACCCTGCCCCAGGTGCGGGCTATGTACAACGGCGACCGGGCCCGGAAGGAGAGCCTGGTGAACTACGGGTTCCGCCTGCCCTGCGCGTTCGACAACCGGCCACTGAAATTCGAGGAGTTTGAGGAGCGGTTTCACCAGGTGGTGCTGGTGTCCGCAACCCCGGGCGAGTATGAAAGAGACGGGGCGGACCAGATCGTGGAGCAGGTGATCCGGCCCACGGGTCTGCTGGACCCCCGGGTGGAGGTGCGACCCGTGAACGGGCAGATCGACGACCTGGTGGAGGAGATTCGCGCAAGGGCGGACCGGGACGAGCGGGTGCTGGTGACAACGCTGACCAAGCGCATGGCCGAGGATCTGACGGCACACATGAAGGGCCTGGGGCTGCGGGTGCGGTATATGCACTCGGACATCGCCACCATCGAGAGAATGGAGCTGATTCGGGACCTGCGGCTGGGCGAATTCGATGTGCTGGTGGGCATCAACCTGCTGCGGGAGGGCCTGGACCTGCCGGAGGTGTCTATGGTTGCGATCCTGGACGCGGACAAGGAGGGCTTCCTGCGCAGCGAGACCAGCCTCATCCAGACCATTGGCCGGGCGGCCCGAAACGCCGAGGGCCTGGTGGTGCTGTATGCGGACACCATCACCCCGTCCATGAAGGCGGCTATTACGGAGACGGAGCGGCGGCGGAAAAAGCAGGATGACTACAACAAGGCCCACGGCATCGTGCCGAAGACCATACGCAAGAGCGTGCGGAAGGTGCTGGAGATCTCCCACTCGGCGGAGGAGGAGAACAAGAAAGCCCGCCGCAAGCTGACGGAGGCGGAGCGGGAGGAGACCATCCGCCGCCTGGAGAAGGAAATGAAGGAAGCCAGCAAGATGCTGGAGTTTGAATACGCCGCCCTGCTGCGGGATCAGATCATCGAGCTGCGGGGGCAAAAATGATTTGCGTTTTTGCCGCCTGCGGGCGGCAAACTCTGCGAGGCTTTTTTCGACACGCTGATAAAGAAAGGGAGGCCGTATGCAGCACATACCGACCATGGACATACGCACGCTGGGGGACATCGGCTTTGACGGGCAGCTGCGGCGGGCCCTGGAGCCCAGCGAGGAGTACGATGTGGAAAAGTGGCTATTCGTGCCGAACACCTACACGGAGTATCGGTATATTTTGGGCACAAGGGGGGCGCGGCCGCTGATATGCATCGGCATCAACCCCTCCACCGCCCGGCCCGGGGCTCTGGACCCCACCCTCAAGAGCGTGGAGCGCATTGCACTGGGGAACGGGTTTGACTCGTTTATCATGTTCAATGTATATGCCCAGCGGGCTACCTCACCGGACGACATGGAGTGGACGCTGAATGAGGACCTGCACCGGGAGAATATGCGGGCTTTTGACTACATTTTGTCCCTTTCGGAGCGGCCCGTGGTGTGGGCGGCCTGGGGGACCATCATCGAGAAGCGGGACTATCTGTGGGACTGCTTGCAGGAGATGATCGCCATCGGCCAGGAGCACGGGGCCCGGTGGGTGAAGTGCGGTAAGGTGTCGGCGGCGGGGCATCCCCACCACCCGCTGTATCTGCGGGCAGACAGCCGAATCGAGGACTTCCCGGTGGAGGAATACGCCCAGCGGCGGCCTGCGGCAAAGAAAAAGAGGAAACGCATTTTATGAAAAAGAGCATTTCGTACATATTTGTTATCCTCAGCGGCGTGTGCTGGGGGTGCATTGGGCTGTCCAATCGGCTGCTGGCCCAGGCGGGCATGGGCCTGGGGAACCGGGTGTTCGTGCGGAACTTCGGGACCCTGGTGGTGCTGACGGTGGTGTTCGGCCTGCTGCATAGGGGGGTGTTCCACATCAAATGGAAGCACCTGCCCATTTTCCTGGGGTCGGGGCTGGTGAGCATTTTGCTGCTCAGCATTGTATATTTCCAGTGCCAGACTCTATGTTCGCTGTCGGTGGCGGCGATTTTGCTGTACCTGGCGCCGTCGTTTGTGGTGATCATCTCCGCGGTGCTGTGGAAAACACCGCTGACGGCCCGGAAGCTGGCGGCCCTGGGCATTTCGCTGGTGGGCTGTGTGCTGGTCAGCGGCGTATTGGGCGGGGGCGCGGCGGCGTCCTTGCCGGGCATCACCCTGGGGGTTGCTTCGGGGCTGTGCTACGCCAGCTACACGGTGTTTGCCCACTACGGCATGGCCCATTACAGCAGCTACACCATGCTCTACTGGACCTTTTTGGTGGCGGGGCTGGGGTCTGTGTTCCTGGCGGATTTTCCGGCCTTGGGGCCGGTTTTGCAGCAGCCGAAAGGCGTTTGGGGCTGTGTGCTGGTGATCGTGGTGGCTACGGCGCTGCCGTACTATCTCTACACCAAGGGCCTGGAGGGACTGGAGAGCGGCAAGGCGTCCATCATCACCAACATTGAGCCGGTGGTGGAGACGCTCATGGGCGTGGTGGTGTTCCACGAGAAAATGAGCGTGTGGTCGGTGCTGGGCGTGGTGTGCGTGCTGGGAGCGGTGATGCTGCTGGCAGGCGGAAAGGAAGCGGATGGAGCGAAGCAGAGGGCTTGACGGCGGGGCGCTGAAGTGTATCGCGGCGGCGCTGATGCTCACAGACCATGTGGGGGCCATCTTGCTGCCGGAGGCGCTGGTTTTGCGGTGCATCGGGCGGCTGGCGTTTCCCATATTCGCGTTTTGCATCGCGGAGGGGTATGCGCATACCCGGGATCATTGGGGATATTTCCGGCGGCTGGCGGTTTTTGCGGCGGTGTCGGAGGTGCCGTTCAACCTGGAAAACGGTGTGGTTTTTGACCTGGCGCGGCAAAATGTGCTATTCACTTTTTGCCTGGCGCTGCTGACGCTGCGGGGGCTGGAGACCTTGCGCCGGGAGCAGGGCTTTGCGAAATACGCGGGCTGCACGGCGGTGCTGGCGGCGGGATTTGCCGCCGGGGAGCTGCTGGGTGTGGACTACGGCGGCTGGGGCGTTTTGACCGTGGCGCTGTTTTACCTGTGCCGGGATGGGAAGTTTGCGAAGCTGTGGCTGTTTTTGGCTATGGCCGTGGTGAACGGACTGGGCATGGGGAGCTTGACGATGGAGATTTTCGGCGGGGCGGTACCTATACAAATTTTTGCGGTATTGGCCTTGCCGGTGATTTGGCTTTATAACGGACGGGCGGGGGCCAAGGGTCTGCGCTGGGCGTTTTATGTGTTTTATCCGGCCCATTTACTGGTGCTGGAGGGAATTCGGGCCTTGACATAAGGAGGAGCATGATGGCAAAGAATAAAGAGGAAAAAACCAATGTGATGCGCACATTGGAGCAGAAGAAGATCGCGTACACGGCCAAGAGCTATCCCCACGGGGAGGGCGACCCCATCGACGGGGTCAGCGTGGCAAGGGCTGTGGGACTGGATGTGGAAATGGTATTCAAGACCCTGGTGTGCAAGGGCGCGTCCGGGGGGTACTATGTGTTTGACATCCCGGTGGCGGAGAATCTGGACCTGAAAAAGGCGGCCCGGGCCGTGGGGGAGAAGTCGGTGGCGATGCTGCCGCAGAAGGAGCTTTTGGGCCTCACGGGCTATGTCCACGGCGGGTGCAGCCCGGTGGGGATGAAGAAGCAGTTTCCCACGGTGTTTCACCAGACGGCGGAGAGCCTGTCCCAGGTGGCGGTGTCCGCGGGGAAGATCGGATACCAGGTGGTATGCGACCCCAAGGACTTGATGGCGCTGCTGCGGGCCGGGGTGGCGGATATTATAGTGGAGTGAAAGAGGAGAACGGATTGCCACGGCCAGTTTGAGAACTGGCCTCGCAATGACAG
>CAVHCH010000083.1:0-7805 GCA_963634265.1 Bacteroidaceae bacterium
AAAGGCTCCCCTGCGTAAGGGGAGCTGGCACGGCAAAGCCGTGACTGAGGGGTCGCTCACCGCACCCCATGCAAAACCCCGCCCCCACCATCCGACCCTTGTGTAAAACCCTAATTTTTCTTGCACAAAACCGCCGCGTATTGTATACTTTAGGGACAAGAGGGTGAAAAAGCGCCCCGCAGCCCGGCCCACACCCGCCTGCCTGGCCGGACGCCCTCACAAGAGCGGATGGTGAAACCTTGATCGTATACCTGCAAATGTTACACGGCGCCCCGGAGCGAGACAAATTCCGGGCGCTCTATGAAGCCTACAGCGGCCTCATGTACCATGTGGCCCGCCAGCTCCTGCCCGATGACGCCGAGGCCGAAGACGCGGTGCATCAGGCCCTGGTGGCCATCATCGAAAATTTGGATAAGATCGCCCAGCCCGTGGGCACCAAGACCCGCGCCCTGGTGAGCCTCATCACCGAGCGCAAGGCCCTGGACATTCTGCGCAGCCGTTCGCGGCTCAGCGACGAAGCCTTTGAGGAGAGCGCCCACGGCCTGACCGTGCCCCTGCCCGGGGACGGCGGCCTGGCGGACGCCATGTCCAGCCTGCCCGCAGCCTACCGGGAGGCTTTGCTGCTGCGCTATCAGCAGGGTTACACGGCCCGGGAGATAGCGCAAATGCTGGGCAAAAAGACCGGCGCGGTGCAGAAGCTGCTCACCCGCGCCAAGGCTGCCTTGCGCAAAGAATTAGACGAAAGGGGGATAGACCATGCCTAAAAACCGCGAATTCACCGACCTGGACCTGCAAGCCGCGGCCCGGCAGACCGCCGAAGCCATGCTCTCGTCCCTCCCCACCCGTCAGGACAGCGCCCACACCTTTTCGGAGATGTTTTTGAAGAAAATGGACCTGCTTGTCCAAAAACACCGCCGCAAAGCTACCGCCCGCCGGGTCTGGCAGCGGGTGGCTGTGGTGCTGCTGGTGATGTTCCTCAGCGCCACCACCTGGCTCACGGTGGACACCCACGCCCGGGAAAAGCTGTTTCAGTGGACCAAGGAAACCTTTGAGAATATGTTCGTGTACCGCATAGACGGCGGCAGCACCGAAAAAGAGTATTGCGGCTATGAACCCACCTGGCTCCCGGAGGGCTTTGTCCTTGTGGAGAGAAAGCACTCTGACGAAGTTGGCCGCGACTATTACTATTATGAAAACGCAGAAACAGGCCAAATTCTCGTTATAGACATCGACTTTGTGAAGAACGGAGCTATGACGATAACCCCGCAGGGAACAGGCCAACCCTCGGTTTATGATGTAAACGGCATCCAAGCTGATTTTTACCCCGCGGACGAATTTAGCACTACGCAAGCCTTGATTTGGATTGACGAGGACAACGCCACAGTATTTTCTGTGGAAGGCAACATTCCTGTGCAGGACATTTTGCACATAGCCAGGGGTATAATTCCGTCAAACTAAACAAAAATAAATTTTTTCAAAAACTGGTGTCCAAAATCGCCTCCTTTCTCCGTTATATATATAGGCGGAAATGAAAGGAGGTGATTTTTATGCGGAAAAAACTGCTTGCCTGCACAGCCATGCTTTGCGCCATCTTGTTTAGCCTGACCGTGTCCCATGCCGCAGTTACCCGAGCTGTAGTTCCAAAAACCAGTTTGGAATTTAATGGGACAACAGCAACTTGCAGTGTGCGGATTGCCGAAGCCGAAAAGTCCATCGGCGTAACCATGGAGCTGTGGTGCGGCTCTGCCCCGGTAGTGATTTGGACCGGGCGAGACACAAACAGACTGGACATGACAAAGACCCATACCGTGCGGAGCGGCCAAACCTATACGCTGAAAGTGTTCTGCACGATCAACGGTGAAACTACAAAACTCCCGCCTGTAACCAAGACCTGCCCGTAAGCAAACCCCAGAAGAAAGAGAAGCAAAATTTTTGAACAGAAAGGATAGACATTATGAAAAAACGCATGATCTCTCTGGTACTGGCGCTTGCCATGTGCCTATCCCTGTGTGCTACGGTGTTTGCAAATCAAAGTGAAAAGACGGAAAAGGAAATCCGAACAAAGGATAAGCTAATTTCAAGTGATACATATGATATTGTTGCGCTTGAATCCGAAGGTGAAAGCGAATTTTATCTTGCATCAAGAGACTATGAGAATGGTGATGTTGAATTTCTTCTAATCGAAGATAAGAATGTTATTTCGACAGCAACATTAGATCGAAGCGAAAATGTTGTCACCTGCTCGGATAATCGCAGTGATATAGTCTCTTGCGATACAATTGACTTGTCTCAATATGGAAAACCGAGTGTCGAGTTGAATGCAGAAAACAACTATTATTCTATAGGCGCGATTACTTATAGATATTATGACCAGGGGTATGCAATGGGGACACGAAAGGTTCTTTTGTCTTTGTCAGAAACCACATATAATTCCCAGTATAATATTAACGGCAGGTACCAGTCATTGGCATCACTTGCATCTGTTTTGGCGGGATTGTTTACGCTGCCCGGCGCAATTGCGAGTGCTCTTGCGGCTAAGGTTATGGGGATACTGTCTATAGGCATTTCGGCGTCTTCCTTCGTGATTCCGCCATACAATGTGCGTGCAATTGAGCAAAAGAATAAATGGATGACGAGTTTCAGCTCGCTAACTGGATATATGACGGGCTCAAGGTATACTTTTACCCATGGACACAATGGAACTACACAAACTGCTACAGAAGGAGAATTCTTTGCACGCGCCAGCTATACAAACAGAAGCGAGGCACTTGCGAACGCGTTGTATAAGCATGTAAAAGCATACTGGGGCAGTGATGGCCGAGTTGAGGTAGTTTCATGGGAGTAAAAAAGACTGCTGTAGCTATTTTCTGCGGGCTTGCTTATCTGTTGCTTGCGGTCCTGATTGTTTGCAGTAGTTCGGGAAAAGTGTGGGGCTCCTGTGTTTTGATTGGCGCATATACAAACGCATTGACAAGCATATATTCCTTTAGCTTTACGGGGAAGAAGAGCTTTGTGATGGTTGCAGGACTTGCTGTAATCGTAAACATTGCCTTTTTAATTCTTCGCATTAAAGGGATATACTTAGCAAAGTTCAGCGTGCCATCAACGGGAGAAGTGGTGGGCTCAGTCCTTATGATAGGGGTCAGTTTGGTTTGGCTATTTTATAGTATTCGTCGAAATAGGAACTCATAAGAGAGCTTGATCCAGCGGGCGGGGCTCTGCCCCGCCCGTTTCCGCTCCGCGTCCGTAGGGGCGACCCTCGCGGTCGCCCGCCCCTTTTCTAACTTCTTGTAAATGTTTTTTAACACTATTGTAAATTTCCTGCTCTTGTATTGTAATCAAGAGAACTGTATTATATAAATATAACCGAAAAAAGCGAAAAACGGGGCTCCTTTGCGCTCCGCTTACCCAAACACACCATGAAGAAAGAAGGTTCTGCCATGAAAACTCTGAAAAAACACTGGAAATGGGCTGTCGTGGCCGCTATTATTGTGCTGTTCATTGCAATTTTCTCCACATGGCGGCCTGTGAAGAATCCCGCTACCCAGGAATATATCGTTGGCAGCGGCAATTGCCGGGGCCAGGTGGACACGGCGCGTTTTTTGGCCATAGACGATGCCTTTGCCATCGGTGCGGACGAGGACGGCTGGGCTGTGTTCAAAAACCCCGCCAGGGCCCTCCGGGCCCTGCGCGCCCACTACGGCGAGGGCATCTGGGCTGTCCAAAAAGAACTGTATATGCTGCCCCTTACCCCTTACACCTATAATCTCTATGGGATGTACGGCTGGCAGCTTACGGAGGGCACTGAAGAAGAACTGCGGCAGGCGCGCTTCGTCACCGGCTTTGTGGACATCTACGAAAACAGCTTCCAATAAGCGCCTGCCCAATGATTTAACAAAAACCCCAATTTTCTATTGCATTAAAACGAAACATATTGTATAATTAACAAACAAAACAGAGAAAAACCTTGCGCTTTTGCGCTGAAAGGAGGCCCCATGCGATTAGCCGACAAACTGCTCCTCTGCGCCGCCGGCATCTACACTGCCCTGCAATGCGCCCGTATTCTTGATACTTTTCATGACTGGTTTTTTATGGAATACTTGTTTATCGGCATTTTTCTTTTCTTAGCTGCCATCGAGTATTGTAAGCTGCTCCGAGCCTATTTCAAAAAGAAGCGTAAAGACCCCGCCCCGCAAACCTTGAACGACACCGAGGAGGAGAGAAAATGAAAGCAAGACACGCACTGTATTTGGGCCTGGTCATAGCAGGCACGGGCTTTTTGGTCGTCGGCAGCAGCGCCCTGGGCCTGATCCTGGAGGGCCTGGGCCTGGTCCCCCTGCTCATCTCGGCGATCATGGAGATCGCTTTGGAAAAGTAACGCACCCCCATAAAAACCACAAGGCGGCACACGGAAGTGTGCCGCCTTTTCGCGTCCGATTATAGATAGACCTCCGCCTCCGCATACAGCGCGGCCTTGCCACTGATGCGGGTCCGGCCACCCTCCAGGTGGCAGTACAGCACCCCGCCCCGGCGGCTGGCCTGGTAGGCGACGAATTCGCGCTTGCCCGTCTGCCCCGCCCAGTAGGGGATCACATGGCAGTGAGCCCGGCCACACACCGGGTCTTCCGCTACGCCGCACTTGGGGGCAAAGCTCCGGGTCACGCAGTCGTATTCGCCGCCCCGGGCGGTGATGTGGAAGCACACGCCGCCCATCTCCTGCATCAGCGCCAGGTCCGGCACCACCTGCCGCACCTGCGCCTCCGTCTCCAGCACGCACAGAATGTCCGAGCCGAAGTAGGCTTCTCTGGGCACCACCCCGCCCAGGGCTTTCACAATTTCCGGGGTGATGGTAATGGGCTTTAGGTCAAAGGCGGGGAAGTCCATGGTCAGCAGGTCGCCCTCCTTTTCCACCGTCAGCCGCCCGCTGAGGGTGTCGAAGTCCACGCGCCGCAGGTCCGGCTCTACGAACCGGGTGATGACATAGGCGGTGGCCAGGGTGGCGTGGCCGCACAGCTCCACCTCGCCGCCGGGGGTGAACCACCGCAGGCGGTAGGCGTCAGCCCCCTTTACGGCAAAGGCGGTTTCGGAGAGATTGTTTTCAATGGCCATGTTCTGCATAGTTTCGTCGCTGAGCCACCAGTCCGTGACGCACACAGCGGCGGGATTCCCGGCAAAAACCTTATCGGTAAAAGCATCTACGATGTATTGTTTCATTTTGCAGATTCTCCTTTCCCGCTCACTGGCCCAAATAGGCAATGAGCTCGATCTCGCAGAGGATGCCCATGGGCAGACCCTTCACAGCGATGCAGCTCCGGGCGGGCTTGGAGATGAAGTATTCGCCGTAAATGCTGTTGAATGCCGCGAAATCGCCCATGTCCGCCAGGAAGCAGGTGGCCTTGACCACCCGGGAAAAGTCCGTCCCGGCCTGCTCCAAAATGGCCTGCACATTCCGCATGAGCTGCCGGGCCTGGGCCTCCAGGGATTCCCCGGCAATTTTCCCGGTTTCCGGCACAATGCCGCCCTGGCCGGAGATAAAGAGGAAGTCCCCGGCCCTGCACGCCTGGGAAAAGGGCCCGATGGCCGCCGGGGCGCGGTCGGTGTGAAGGGATGTGATGGGATGTGTCATTGCAGACAGCTCCTTTCGTCAGAATATAGAATATATCGTTCTCAGACCGTCAGGTACAGCACGCAGTTCAGCCCAACTGCGGCCAGCACGCACACGATCAGGGGACACTTTTTCAGCGCCAGCACCGCCGCCGCGGCGGCTCCGGCAATACCGAACAGCGGGTGCGCCGCGTCCACGGAGAACACCCCGGGGAAGATCAGCGCCGCCAGCGCCGTGTAGGGCAGCAGCGACAGGAAATTCTTCATCCGCCCGCCCAGGCGCAGCTTGTCCATCAAAAAGGCGGGCAGCGCCCGGGGGATATAGGTGACCGCCGCCATGCCCAGGATCAAGAGATACGCCTCACTCCTGCTCATCGTCCTGCACCTCCACGAAAAATGTACCGATGGCGGCGCTGACCACCATGGACAGGATCACCGCCCAGCTCACGGGTAAAAGGAGCTGCAAGGCCGTGTTCATCCCGGCTGCCAGCAGGATCAGCAGCGCCACGCCCCGGGACTTCTGCGCACTGGGCAGCAGCAGGGCCAGGAACGAGGCATAGATAGCCACGCCGAAGCTCTTGGCTACCACCTCCGGCAAGAGCTGTCCCGCCGCCGCGCCCAGGGCCGAGGCCGCCACCCAGGCTCCATACAGGGCGGTGTTGGCCCCCAGCAGGTAGTACGCGCTGCGGCTCCCGGACAGGGAATACAGGGCGAAGGACTCGTCGCACAGGGAAAAGGCGCTGGCCAGCTTCACCCGCAGGGGCGTGGGCTCCATGCGCCCCATCACTGCGCTGCTCATGACCAGGTGCCGCAGGTTCACGAAGAACACTGCCGCGACCATGGCCGGCACCGTGGCCTGGCCGATCATGCCCACCACCATCAGCTGGGAGGACCCGGCCATCACCAGCACGGACATCAGAACCGCCTCCACCCCGGTCAGCCCCGCTTGCAAGGCCAGCAGCCCGTAGGAGATGCCAATGGGGATCAGTCCCAGGCAGACCGGCCCCGCCGCCCGGGTGCCGCTTATCAGTTCTTTTTTCCGCACAAGCACCGCCCCCTTGACTTTTATCTGGCCTCATTATATACTCACTATATAAATAAGTAAAATTGATATTCATTATGCAAATATGCAGAAAGGTTATTTAAGTATGCACCGATACAAAGCCCTGCTGAAGGTGGTGGAGGTGGGCAGCTTCACCAAGGCGGCGGAGCTGCTGGGCTACACCCAGCCCGCCCTCAGTCAAATGGTGGCCTCCCTGGAAAAGGAGCTGTCCATGAAGCTGCTGCACCGCTCCCGCTACGGCATTTGCCTGACCCCGGAGGGGGAGCGGCTGTACCCGTCCATCGAGAGCGCGGTGCGCCAGTACGACGCCCTGCGCCGCAGCGCCGACGAGATCAGCGGCCTGGACACAGGCGTGGTGCGCATCGGCACGGTGTCCAGCGTCTCCGCCCACTGGCTGCCCCCCATCATCCGCACCTTTTGGCAGCAGCACCCCCATATTCAGATCGTCCTCCACCAGGGGGACTATGCCAGCATCCAGGAGTGGGTGCGCACCGGGGCGGTGGACTTCGGCTTTGTGAACCCACACGCGGTGAAGGGATTGGAGACGGTGGAGGTGAAGTCCGGGGAGTTTCGGGCCGTTGTGCCTGCGGGGCATCCCTTGGCGGCGAAAACGGCGGTAACGCTGGAGGAGCTGGGCAGGGAGCCGTTTCTGATGGTGGAAAGCGGCATATTCGGCGAGCCGGAGGCTGCCTTTGCCGCCACCGGTGTTACGCCCAATGTCCGGCTGCGTATGCACGACGACTACTCTATCCTCTCCATGGTGGAGCAGGGCCTGGGCGTGTCCATCCTCACCGAGCTGGTCCTGCATAAAACCAGCTATGATGTGGCCGCCCTGCCCATAGACCCGCCCGTTATCCGCACCCTGAGCATCGTCACCAAGGACCGCCGCACCCTCCCCCTGGCCAGCAAGACCTTCATCCGCTACATCCTGGACCACCGCGACAGCCTGCTGTGACCTCTAAAAACGCAAAAAAATCCCCGGCGCACCAAACCGTGCGCCGGGGAAGCCTTTATTTTTTGTATTTCTCGGTAGGGAATTAGTACATTCCGCCCATGCCGCCCATGTCGGGTGCGGGGGCTGCGGGTGCGGGGGGCTGGGGCTTGTCGGCCACCAGGGACTCGGTGGTCAGCACCATGC
>CAVHCH010000084.1:0-6769 GCA_963634265.1 Bacteroidaceae bacterium
GGGTGTAACCGTAGCCGCCGAACAGCTGCACGGCGCGGCGGGTCACATCGGAAGCGGCCTCGGCAGCGAACAGCTTAGCCATAGCAGCGTCCATGGAGTAGGGCTCGTGATTCTGCTTCTTCATAGCAGCGGAATAGACCAGGAACTGCGCAGCCTGCATACGGGTGTGCATCTCGGCCAGCTGGAACTGGGTGTTCTGGAACTGGGAGATGCGCTTGCCGAACTGGACGCGCTCCTTGGTGTACTTGATAGCCTCTTCAACGGCGCCTTCGCCGATGCCCAGAGCCTGGGAAGCGATACCGATACGGCCGCCGTCCAGCGTCTTCATGGCGATCTTGAAGCCCTCGCCCTTCTTGCCCAGCATACGGTCCTTGGGGATCACGCAATCCTCGAAGATCAGGTCGCAGGTAGAGCTGCCGCGAATACCCATCTTCTTCTCGTGCTTGCCCTGGGTGAAGCCGGGGTCGCTCTTCTCCACGATGAAGGCAGAGATCTCCTTCATGCTGCGGCCACGCTTGTCGGTGATCTTGCCGGTGACGGCGATGACCACGAAGGTGTCGGCCACATTGCCGTTGGTGATGAAGCACTTGGAGCCGTTCAGAATGTAGTTCTCGCCGGACTCATCCAGGACTGCGGTGGTCTGCTGACCCTGGGCGTCGGTGCCGGCGCCGGGCTCGGTCAGACCGAAAGCGCCGATCTTCTTGCCGGAGCACAGGTCGGGCAGATACTTCATCTTCTGCTCCTCGGTACCGTTCTCAAAAATGGGAGCGGCGCACAGGGAGGTGTGGGCGGAAACGATAACTGCGGTGGTGCCGCAGACCTTAGCCAGCTCCTCCACGCACATTGCATAGGACAGCACATCGCCGCCGGCACCGCCGTACTGCTTGGGGAAGTAAATACCCATCATACCCAGCTTAGCCATCTTCTCGACGGTTTCCATGGGGAAGCGCTCTTCCTCGTCGATTTCAGCAGCCAGGGGCTTTACTTCGTTCTCTGCAAATTCACGATACATCTTGCGAACGAGCAGCTGTTCCTTAGTCAGATGGAAATCCATACTCTTTTCTCCTTTACCGAATTTTACTTTTTGTAATTAAAGATACCCTCGCCGGACTTCATGCCCAATTTCCCGGCGCGGACCATCTTACGGATCATGACATTTGCGCGATACTTGCTGTCGTGGGTCTCATTGAAGAGGACATCCATGATGTTCAGGACCACATCCCAGCCGATCAGGTCGCCCAGGTGCAGGGGGCCCATGGGGTGGTTGCAGCCCAGCTGCATAGCAATATCAATATCTTCCGCAGAAGCAACACCTTCCTGCAGAACGCAAACGCCTTCGTTGCAATAGGGGATGAGGATCTTGTTGACCACGAAACCGGGAGCCTCGTTGACCACCACGGGGGTCTTGCCGATCTCCAGAGACAGGTTCTTGGTCCACTCGACCAGCTCGGCGGGGGTGTTGCCGCCGGCAATAACTTCCACCAGCTTCATGGCGGGAACGGGGTTAAAGAAGTGCATACCGACCATGGGGTGCTTCAGACCCTGGGCCATCTCGGTGATGGAGAGAGAGGAAGTGTTGGTGGCGAAAATGGCGCTCTCCTTGCAGATGGCGTCCAGCTTGCCCAGCAGCTCCTTCTTCACGGCCATGTTCTCAGCGACGCACTCGATGACCAGATCGGCATCGGCGGCAGCCTCGAACTCCTCCACCAGGACGCGGGACATGATGTCATCGGCCACAGCCTGGTCCATCTTGCCCTTGGCGACCTTCTTAGCCAGAGAAGCAGCCAGCTTATCCTTATGGCGCTGTGCGCTCTGGACGCTGGAAGCATACATCAGAGCGGTGTGGCCCTTTGCTGCAAAAACCTGGGCAATGCCGCTGCCCATAGTGCCTGCGCCGAATACTGCGATTTTCATGATTGTTTTCCTCCTATTAAATATAATTGTTGGAAACGGTTTAATCATCAGGCCGGAGCCTGTTAATTAACTTATTTATTCTGGTAGGGCTCGTGCTTGCGCTTTTCCAGGAAAGCGGTCATGCCCTCCTTCTGGTCGGCGGTGCCGAAGCAGCTGCCGAACAGGTTCTCCTCGATGACCAGAGCATCGTCCATCTGGGCCTCCAGGCCGTCGTTGATGGCCTTTTTGCAGGCGCGGACGGCAATAGGCGCGTTCTTGGCGATGGTGGAAGCCAGCTTCTCCGCGGCGGGCATCAGCTCCTCCAGGGGATAAACGGCGTTGACCAGGCCGATGCGCAGGGCCTCGTCGGCCTTGATATTCTTGGCGGAATAAATGAGCTGCTTAGCCATGCCGGGGCTGACCAAACGGGCCAGGCGCTGGGTGCCGCCGAAGCCGGGGGTGATGCCCAGGCCCGTCTCGGGCTGGCCGAAGACGGCGGTATCGGCGCAGAGGCGGATGTCACAGCTCATGCTCAGCTCACAGCCGCCGCCCAGGGCGAAGCCGTTCACCGCAGCGATGGTGGGGATGGGCATGGTCTCCAGCTTGCGGAAAACATCGTTGCCCTTCTTGCCGAAAGCCTCGCCCTCGGCCTTGGTAAGGGTGCTCATTTCGGCGATGTCGGCGCCGGCTACGAAAGCCTTTTCGCCGCTGCCCGTGAGCACCAGAGCACGGATCTCTTCATCAGCATTGACCAGGTCCACCAGCTCGTTCAGGTCTTCCAGGACCTGGGAATTCAAGGCGTTGAGGGCCTTGGGACGGTTGATGGTGGCCACGGCAATGCTGCCCTTTTTCTCTAACAGAATGTTGGTCACGATAGCTCCTCCTTCTATCCCGCTGAGCGCACACTTCTCTGCCGCCCGGCGGTTTTGTTTGTCGGGGCGGACTTGCTCTACCGGGGGCGCAAGAGGGCCCTTTCATACAGTTTTTATTATAGTATATCGTTTAATTTTTATCAAGTGTTTCCCGGTCACATTTTTTGAATTTTACATATCGCACAAAAGAAAGCGCCATTCTTTGCGCACTTTTCAAGACAAAGTGCCGAGGGCGGAGGCGGGCGGGCGGTTTTTGGCGAAAAAATAGGGTTTCGGGGTTTGCGCGGGGCGGAATTTTATGGTATGATAAATGTAATATTGCCCGGCTGCGGCGGGGCGACGGCGGAGGAAAACGAACTATGCGTATGCGGAAAAAGAAAAATTTGCAGCCTCGGATGGACGCCTGCCGGGACTGCTGGATCCGGGAGCCGGAGGTTCTGCGTGGCCGATGGCGGACGCTCTTTCCCCAGGCGGAGCGGCTGGAGGTGGAGCTGGGCTGCGGCAAGGGTCGCTTCACCGCCGGGACGGCCCAGGCCCAGCCGGGGACCCTGCTCATTGCCGTGGAAAAGGTGCCGGACGCCATGGTGGTGGCCATGGAGCGTGTGACGGCCCTGGGGCTCAGGAATGTGTTTTTCATTGACGCGGACGCGGCACTGCTGCCGGAGCTGTTCGCGCCCGGCGAGGTGGACCGCATTTACATCAATTTCTGCGACCCGTGGCCCAAGAGCAACCAAAAAAAGCGGCGGCTGACCCACGGGAATTTCCTAAAAAAGTACCGGGAGGTGCTGAAAGAGGGCGGGCAGATCCACTTCAAGACGGACAACGACAAGCTCTTCCAGTGGTCCGTGGAGGAGATCCCGCAGTTTGGCTTTGCGCTGTTGGAGGTGACAAGGGACCTGCACGCGGAGGGGCCCGTGGGCGTGATGACCGACTACGAGGCGAAGTTTTACGGGGAAGGAAAAAACATCAACTGGTGCGTGGCCACCATGGTGGGGTGGGCAGAGCCGGAGGATGGGGAGGACACCGACGAAGCGGAGGGTTGACCCCTCCCCTGCCCTGCTGGTTTTTTCGCAAATAGAATGCCCCTCGCATCCGAAAATGGGGTGCGAGGGTGATTTTTATGTGGCGGCGATATACCCGGCGCAGAGGAGGAATTGACCGGAGAAATACAGCAGCCAGTTCAGGTCGGCCAGGAGGATGTGGTTTTTCTGGTAATTCCACATGCCCAAAACCATGTCCGACAGGAAGAACAGCAGGCCGCCCAGGCCCAGCAGGAGGCTGCCCGGAGCACCGGGGACAGCCAGGGCTGCGGAGAGGCTTTTGGCGGCGGTCATGGCTACCAGGACGATGTAGAGGGTGAGCCAGGGGTCGTTTTCCGAGGTGTCCCAGCGGCCCACGCCCTTGAGGGCCAGGGCCAGAGCCAGCAGGGCTACCGTTAGGCACAGGGCCAGGGTGAGGGTCAGGGTGACCTTCAGAGCGGTGGCGGCCCGGAAGCGGTAACGGTTTTCCTGGCGGATATAGAGCAGGAAGCACAGGGCGAAGGGGAGCAGGACGAATTGCATGGCGGTCCACTTTCGGGTGTGCGGGGGTGTGTTAAGGGGTGTTAAGGAGAGTATAGCATAGATCGGGGACGGGGGCAAGGGGAGGGGAAAGGGGAACGATGGGGGTGCATGGGGTGCGGGGGTGACGGGCGGTCGGACAGGGGCGTCCGCCCCTACGGATGACAAGAAGTTAAGGGGAACGGGGCGTCGGGGACGCCGCCCCCTACGGAGGGTTGCAAGGGGGGCGGGCGACCGTGAGGGTCACCCCTACGGTTGCGTTGCAAGTAATGCGGTGGGGCGGGCCGATGTGGGCATCGGCCCCTACGGATGCGTAATAAGAGGTGCGGAGGTGTAGATATGAAAAAACGGCGGACAAGACCGCCGTTTTTTTGGGGGGTGATTTTTTATTCCTGCTCTTTGAAATACTGGGGGGCGGCGCCGCAGAGGGGGCATTTATAGTCTTCGGGTAGGGTATCACCTTCGTAGACATAGCCGCAGACTTTACAGACATAGCGTTTGCCGGCGACGGGCTTTTCCTCCTCGGGTTCGGCGCTGCGGCGGACATCGGCGGCCAGGAGGTCGGCCAGGGTGTCCAATTGCAGGACCTGGTCCGGGCGCAGGGCGGACTTTACGGTGAGGGTATCGGTGAGTTTTTCCCAATGCAGGGGCTCGATGATCTGCTCCATGCCCTTCCCGGCAGCGGGAGACCAAGAGCCGTTTTCCAGGATGACATAGCGGCGGCCCGTCAGCTTGTGGGCGGCAATATCGTGGAGCAGCTGCTCCATGCAGATGAAAACGCCCATATTATAGGTGGCGGAGGCCAGGACGATATGGCTATACTTGAAGGCATCGGACAGGATGCTGCTCAGGGGCACCACGGAGGTATCGCGCATGGTGACGGGAATACCCCGCTCCGCCAGGCGGCAGGCCAGGATATTGGCGGCACTCTCGGTATCGCCGTAGATGGAGGCGTAGGCGATGAGGACGCCCTGGGTCTCGGGCTGGTAGGTGCTCCAGAGCAGATGTTTGCCGAGGATATAGTCCAAATTTTTGCGCCAGACGAAGCCGTGGAGGGGCAGGAGCATGGCGATGTCCAGGCCCGACGCCTTATCCAGGACGGACTTCACCTGGGGGCCGTACTTGCCAACGATATTGGTATAGTAGCGGCGGCACTCGTCCAGGTAGTCCCGGTCGAAATCCACCTCGTCGGCAAAGAGGCGGCCATTGAGGGCGCCGAAGCAGCCGAAAGCATCCGCCGACAGCAGGAGCTTATCGGTCTGGTCGTAGGTCATCATCACCTCGGGCCAGTGGACCATGGGGGCGGCCACGAATTGCAGGGTATGGCGGCCTGTGCAGAGGGTATCGCCCTCCTTGCAGACGCGGATGCGGTCGTCGTAGGCGTGGCCGAAGAACTGTCCGATCATGGTCTTAGCCATGGCGGTGCAGAGAATTTGCACATCCGGGAAGCGCAGCACCAGGTCCTCCAGCTCGGCGGAGTGGTCGGGCTCCATGTGGTGGACCACGATGTAGTCCAGGGTGCGGCCATCCAGGGCGTGGTAGAGATTTTCCCGGAACTGGCGGATGACCTGGGCGTCTACGGTGTCGAACAGGACGGTTTTCTCGTCCAGGAGCAGGTAACTATTATAGGAAACGCCCTCCGGCACGCCGAACACGCCCTCGAACACCGCCAGGCGGCGGCTGTCGGCTCCGATCCAGGTGTAATCTTCGTTGACTTTGCGGATGCAGTACATATTGGGTCCCTCCCGGTATGGTTTTTTCTTATTATACTGCAAAAAATTTTGATTGTACAGGTGGATTTTTCTAAAAAAATCAAAAAGTGCAGCCCGGAGACTGCACTTTTTTATAGGTAATTTAGGCCTTCTTGGCGATGTCGCACAGGGCGGTGAACGCCACGGCGTCATTGATAGCCATCTCGGACAGCATCTTGCGGTTGATCTGGATGCCGGCTACCTTCAGACCGTGCATGAAGGTGGAATAGTTCATGCCGTTCTGCTTGCAGGCGGCGGAAATGCGGGTGATCCACAGCTGACGGAAGTCACGCTTCTTCAGCCGGCGGCCCACATACGCGTAGGTCAGGGACTTCATGACCTGCTCATTGGCCATCTTGAAGTGCTTGGACTTGGCACCCCAGTAACCCTTGGCCAGCTTCAGGGTCTTATTTCTTCTTTTGCGCGACATCATTGCGCCTTTAACTCTTGCCATTTGTTCTTGCCTCCTATTCTAACGATTCCGTCGATTATTTGTAAGGGATCATCTTGCGGATGGTCGCCTCGTTGGTGCAGTCGGCATAAGTGCCGGTGCGCAGGCGACGGCCGCGCTTGGTGTCCTTCTTGGTCAGGATGTGGCTCTTGAACGCGTGAGCTCTCTTGACCTTGCCGGTCTTCGTCAGATTGAAGCGCTTCTTTGCGCCGCTATGGGTCTTCAGTTTAGGCATAGTTGTTT
>CAVHCH010000085.1:0-3760 GCA_963634265.1 Bacteroidaceae bacterium
CCCCGCACGAATCCCTCCACCAGCCTGCGGCTGGTCCCCCTCCCTTTAGGCAAGGGAGGCAACGGGTTTTCGGGGGTGCGGTACGGCGGGCCGATGTGGGCATCGGCCCCTACGGGTGCATTCAAGGAGTGCGGTAGTCGACCCCTCAGTCACGGCAAAGCCGTGACAGCTCCCCTTACGCAGGGGAGCCTTTGGGGGGACGGATTGCCACGGCCAGTGTGCGCACTGGCCTCGCAATGACATGGGGGTGCAGGGGAGGCTTTTTGTTTTTGGGCAAAAAAAATACAGCCCCGGGGTGGGGCTGGGTTTGTTTTTTGGGGCAAAAAAATGGCCGCTGCGAGAGAGGGGCCAGTCTTAGGTTACTACGATGGCAGGGGGATTGCAAGGGTTATTTTTGCTTGGCGGGGAATTTCGTCAGATAGTACGAGGTTTTTGGGGCGGGAGGGGGCAGATTCGGCAGTTGGGATATTGACGGATGGGGGTGGGAGAGGTAGAATCGGAGCGTATTTTTTCGGGCGGACGATCGCTTTGAAATTTATAGGTGTGAGGCTGCGATTCGTCCAGGTTTTGGAGGGGTCGCCGCCGCTTTTTATGGGTACTTTTTTGTTTTCGGTATCATGCGTTTTGGGGAGGTATAACGATGAAGTATATTTTTGTCACCGGGGGCGTTGTTTCGGGCCTGGGTAAGGGCATTTGCGCGGCGTCCCTGGGGCGGCTGCTGAAGCAGTGCGGGCTGCGGGTGAAGAACCAGAAATTTGACCCGTATCTCAATGTGGACCCGGGGACCATGAGCCCCTACCAGCACGGGGAGGTCTTTGTCACCGACGACGGGGCGGAGACGGACCTGGACCTGGGGCACTATGAGCGGTTCGTGGACGAGGCGCTGGACGCCAACGCCTCCATTTCCTCGGGGAAAATCTACTGGAGCGTGCTGAACCGGGAGCGCCAGGGGGGCTATCTGGGCGGCACGGTGCAGATCATCCCCCATGTGACCGACGAGATCAAGAGCCGGGTGTACGCCATGGACGACGGGCAGACGGATGTGGTCATCACGGAGATCGGCGGCACCGTGGGCGACATCGAGAGCCAGCCGTTTTTGGAGGCCATTCGCCAGGTGGCGGCGGAAAAGGGCAAGGAAAATGTGCTGTACATCCATGTGCCGCTGGTGGTGTCCATCCCCGGCAGCGGGGAGCTGAAGAGCAAGCCCACCCAGCACTCAGTGAAGGAGCTGCTGAGCATCGGCATTCAGCCGGACATTTTGGTGTGCCGGACAGACAGCCCCTTGACGGAGGACATTCGGCGGAAAATCGCGCTGTTTTGCAATGTGGAGGAGGACTGCGTTATTGCCAACACCACCGCCTCCACCCTGTACCAGGTGCCGCTGCTGCTGGAGCAGGAGGGGCTGTGCGCGGTGGTGTGTCGCAAGCTGGGCCTGGGCCAGGGCGCGCCGGACATGACGGCCTGGCGGGCCATGGTGGAGAAAATTTTGGGGGTGCACCGAAGGGTGGAGATCGCCCTGGTGGGAAAATACACCGGGCTGCACGACGCCTATCTCAGCGTGGTGGAGTCGCTGTTTCACGCGGGGACGGCCTGCGACGCCAAGGTGGACATCCGCTGGGTGGACTCGGAGACCCTGACAGAGGAGAACGCGGCGGAGAAGCTGGCGGGCTGCGGGGGCGTGCTGGTGCCCGGGGGCTTCGGCGACCGGGGCATTGAGGGCATGATCGCAGCGGCAAGGTACGCCCGGGAGAACCGGGTGCCGTATTTGGGCATTTGCCTGGGGATGCAGGTGGCGGTCATTGAATTTGCCCGGCATGTGGCCGGGTGGGACGACGCGGACAGCACGGAGTTCACCACCCGGACGGCTCACCCGGTCATCGACCTGATGCCCGAGCAGGTGGGCGTGACGGCCAAGGGCGGCACCATGCGGCTGGGGCGCTACCCCTGCGTGCTGACGGAGGGGAGCCAGGCCCGGGAAGCCTACGGGGTGCCGGAGATCTTTGAGCGGCACCGGCACCGCTATGAGGTGAACAACCAGTTCCGGCCGGAGCTGGAGGCGGCGGGGCTGCGACTGGCAGGGCTGTCGCCGGACCGGCAGTTGGTGGAGATCGTGGAGGTGCCGGGGCACCCGTGGTATGTGGGGTGCCAGTTCCACCCGGAGTTTCTCAGCAGGCCGGATAGGCCGCACCCGCTGTTTTGGGGGTTCGTGGCGGCGGCGCTGGAGAAAAAGTGACGAGATATAAGAATTGTGGTGCGGCGGGGCGAGGGCCCCGCCGCTTTTCGTGGAAAGAGGAAAGATGAAAGGGGAAAAGATGGGGTCGATTTAAGGCAATAGTGAAAAGTGAAGAGGTTTGGGAACGGGGGTTACGGATGTCCCTGTTGCGGTGCCCAAAATTTCTGCGCTGCCTTACGGCGGACGCCCCCAATTTTGACCGCGGCCACTCGCTCACCTCGCTTCATCCGCCACTGGCGGCGCTCGGTTCGCTCCCCACAGCCAGTGTGCGCACTGACTTCGCAATGACAGGGGTTTTGCATGGGGCGCGGTGGGACGGGTCGTCGAGGACGCCGACCCCTACGGACGCATTATTGGTAGTGCGGTAGGGCGGGCCGATGTAGGCATTGGCCCCTACGGACGGTTACAAGTAGGGCGGTGCAAACCCGATTCGGGCGGACAGGGGCGTCCGCCCCTACATTTTTGAGATATGCTAAAAAACAAGGCTCTCCGGGGGTGGAGGGCCTTGTTTTTCTGCTTTATTCTTACTTTTTTACTCCGCTTCGTAGATGGCTTTGCAGGCTTTATAGGTCATGTAGCAGTCCAGCTTGGCTACGGTCTCGAAGGGGGCGTGCATACTCAGGACGGGGACGCCCGCGTCCAGGGTGGCGATATTGCGGTTGGCCATGTACATGGCCACGGTGCCGCCGCCGCCGGCATCTACCTTGCCCAGCTCGGAGATGTGCCAGAGGACATCCGCCTCGTCCAGCACGCGGCGGACATAGGCCACCGTCTCCGCCGATGCGTCGGAGGCGCCGGACTTGCCCCGGGCGCCGGTATACTTGCACAGGCCCACGCCGTGGTTGACGAAGGCGGCGTTGCGCTTTTCAAAGACCTCGGGGAAGTTGGGGTCGTAGGCCGCCGTCACATCGCAGGAGAGGCAGAAGGCGTTTTCATAGCAGGCGCGCAGGGGGACACCCCGGCCGTCGCACAGGTCGTGGAGGAAGGTATCAAAGGCGGCGGACTGCATACCCGTGACGCCCATGGAGCCGATCTCCTCCTTGTCGGCCAGCATACAGACGGCGGTCTTTTCC
Source organism: Bacteroidaceae bacterium (assembly GCA_963634265.1). Classification (GTDB taxonomy): domain Bacteria; phylum Bacillota; class Clostridia; order Oscillospirales; family Oscillospiraceae; genus Vescimonas. The sequence goes on from CAVHCH010000085.1 coordinate 3,307, forward strand.
GGCTCCGCCAGCTCCAAAATGGCTTGCAGGGCCGCGAAGCCGCAGACACGGTCGTCGTGGCCGTAGGCACCGATGAGGCTGGCATCCAGGCCGATGTCCGTGGGGGCGGCGGCGGGGACGGCCTCCAGCTCGGCGGAGGTGAAATCGTCCTCGGTGATGCCGTACTTCTCATAGAGCTTTTCCAGGATCTGCATCTTCACCCGGTCCTTCTCGTCCTCCTCGCCGGAGGGGCAGGAGCCCAGGAGAATATTCAGACTCTCGCCGGGGACGGCCTCGTTCAGGGGCTTTTTGCCCTGCTCGACGCCCAGGTGGGGCAGCAGGTCCGTGATGACGAACTTGGGCTCATCGCCCTCGCCCAGGCGCACCTCGGCCACGGTGCCGTCCTTCTTGGCCACCACGCCGTGGAGCTCCAGGGGGATGGTGACCCACTGGTACTTGCGGATGCCGCCGTAGT
>CAVHCH010000086.1:0-5319 GCA_963634265.1 Bacteroidaceae bacterium
CCTGTTGCGGTGCCCAAAATTTCTGCGCTGCCTTACGGCGGACGCTTGAAATTTTGACCGCGGCCACTCGCTCGCCTCGCTTTTTCTGCCACTGGCAGCGCTCGGTTCGCTCCCCACACCCCGCCGTTTTGCGTTGCAAGGGGTGCGGTAGCCGACCCCTCAGTCACGGCTTCGCCGTGCCAGCTCCCCTTACGCAGGGGAGCCTTTGGGGTACGGATTGCCACAGCCAGTGTGCGCACTGGCTTCGCAATGACAGCGTTGCAAGGGGTGCGGTGGGTGTCTGTTTTAGGGCGTGGACACGGTGCCGGTGGGGGTTAGGAAGGGGATGACGGTGGCGGTGATGAGGTTGGGTTCGTCCAACCGGATGGGGGTGCCGTCGCCGTGGGTGGGGAAGCGGAAGGCGTAGCCGTAGGTGGGGTTTGCGGGGAAATTCTGAATTTGCTCCTCGGTGAACAGGCCCACCACGATGGAGGTGGTGCGGTTGCCGTCGGCGCCGATATAGGGGGTGAAGCGGAGGTCATAGCCCAGGTCTTTCAGGCGGCTCACCTCCTGCCAGATGGGGGCGCCGGTGATCTGGTGGCCGTCCTCGAACAGGTCAAAGGTGAGCAGGAAGCGGACCTCGCGGCCCGCGTACTGCGCCCGGGCGGCGTCGACCTCGACGAAGCAGAAATATTCGCCGGGGTTCGGGGCCCTGTATTGGTAGTTTGTGATGGACTGGCTGGGGGAATAATTAGAATCGTCGAAATTGCCGTCGGCCTTGCCCTTCAGCGGCAGATAGTGGGCCGCCAGCAGCACGGCGGCGGTGACCAGGCACAGGCAGGCGGCGGCGCTCCAGCGGCGCCAGGCGGGCGCGGCCCGGCGAGGGCGGACGGGTTCATGGGCCTGGGAGACAAAATCGTCCCGTATGTCTCCCAAAAGCAGGGAAAATTCTTCTTTTTTCATAGCGTAAAGCCCCTTTCTGAAAGGCGGCGGCGCAGCTGTGCGCGCAGGCGGTGGAGGGTGACATAGACATGGTTTTCCGAGAGGGAGAAGCGGGCGGCGATGTCCGGGACGCTGTCAAAATACCAGTAGCGGCAGACGAAAATGCGGCGCTTGGTCTCCGGGAGGGCGGCCAGGAAGTCATTGACGGCCTCCAGCAGCTCCCGGCGGTCCAGGGCAGCTTCGGGGGTGTCCCGGTCGGAGACCACCTGGGCCAGCTCCTCGAAAACCGCGTCCGCTTCGCCGCCGCCGCGCTTTTCCGCCGCGTCCTTCCGGCGGCGGTTTAAGGCCAGGTTGCGGGTGATCTTGCCCAAAAAGGCCGCGAGCACCGCCGGGCGGTGGGGCGGCATGGCGTTCCAGGCCCGGAGATAGGTGTCGTTGACGCACTCCTCCGTGTCCTGGGGGCTTCGGAGGATATTTTGGGCCACGGCGGCGCAGTAACGGCCATATTTTTCGGCGGTGGCGGGGATGGCTTGGGGGTCTCGGTGCCAATACAGGCAGATGATGGCGGCATCCTCCAGGTGGTCCATGGGGTTCCCTCTCTTTCCTCTTTGCCTTTCACTTCTAAAGACAGATTTTGGGGGCGGTTCTTACAGCTATTTTGAAAAAAACTCCCGGAAACGGATTCCGGGAGTTTTGAATTCTGAAAATTCCGAAGTTTTTTCGCCAGGTTTCTCATCCCCACAAAGCGGTGAGCATGGGAATGATCTGCTTTTTGCGGCTCATGACGCCGGGGAGGAAAAGGGTGTTGTCCTTGGGCTCCACGGAGAAGGCGTTGCGGATGGCATCGTCGCTGCCCACATACAGCAGCTGCGTGCCCTCCAGGAGCACATCCGTGAGCATGAGGATCACCATGTCGTAGTGATGCTCGTCCCGCAGGCGGTTCATCTCCTTCAGCAGCTCGTCCTTGCGGCTCATGATGTCCAGGGAGTCCAGGCAGGTGATCTGCCCCACGCCCAGCATCTGCTCGGCGATGTGGAACTCCTTGAAGTCCGAGGCGATGAGCTCCTGCACAGGCTTATCGGGGCTGACGGAGGAGAAGAGCTCCTTGCCCAAATCGTCCAGCTTCACATTGGCGATGCGGGCCAGGCGCTCGGCCATGGAAATATCCCGCTTGGTGCAGGTGGGGGACTTGAACATCACCGTGTCGGACAGGATGGCCGCGGCCATGAGGCCCGCCATGGGGCCGGAGGGGATGACCCCGTGCTCCTGGTACATGGCGGCGATGATGGTGTTGGTGCTGCCCACGGGCTCGTTGCGCACATAGATGGGCTGGCCGGTCTGAATATCCGCCAGGCGGTGGTGGTCGATGATCTCCAAAATTTCCGCCTGGTCCAGGCCCGGGACGGACTGGGAGAGCTCGTTGTGGTCCACCAAAACCACCTGCTTGCGCCGGGGACGGAGCAGGTGATAGCGGGACAGGGTGCCCACGACTTTTTCGTTTTCATCCAGCACGGGGTAGCTGCGGTAGCGGCTCTTGAGCACCACCTCGCGTACATCGTCAATGTAGTCATCCAGGTGGAAGCAGACGATCTCGCCCCGCTGGCAGGGCCGGGAGATGGGAATGGCCTGGTAGATCAGGCGGCAGACGCGGCCTGCGGCGAAGGGGGTGGAGATGATGCAGGTGTTGCCCTCGTAATTTTCCAGGTCCGGGTCGATGTCCGCCCGGCAGATGATGAGGCAGCTGACATGGTTATCCAGGGCCCGCTGGATCATGTCCGGCTGGCTGGCTACCAGAACGATGTTGTTGCTGCCTGTGAAGCGGAGGTTTTCGGCGGCCTGGGGCATGGCTACCACCACATTGCCGCTGACGCTGGTGGGGATGCCGCTGCCTTCGTTGACAATGCGGCCCTCCAGGACGCTGACCAGGTTGAACACCGGCAGCTCCTCCACATGGGTATCCACCAAAGTCTCCATGCTGAAGGTGGCGATGTCGCCGGCGGAGAGCATACCGTAAAGCGTGCCGTCGTCATTGACCACGGGGACGGCGGAAATGCGCTGGTCGCGCATGACATGCCAGGCCCGGTCCATGGTCACGGAGGCGCTGAGACAGGGAGGCGTGTCATATTCCAGGTCGCAGACTTGGGTGCGCACGGTGCGGATAGCCAGGGGCTCCTCGAAGCCGAAGTGCTTGAGCATACGGCGGGATTCGTCGCTGACATGGCCCAGGTGCGCCGCCACATAGCGCCGGTCACCCAGGGCGTTGCGCAGCGCGGCGTAGGACATGGCCGCGACAATGGAATCCGTGTCGGGATTGCGGTGGCCGGTTACATAAATTTCGTTCATGGTCTCGCCTCCTGTGTGTGAGCGTTTTTTTCATTATAAAACGGGGAATTTTGTTTTTCAATACGAGGATATTATAAAATTTGTTTTTTTGACACGGTTTTTTCCGTGAAAAGGCAGAGAGGAGGGGGGAGGAAGAGGAAAGTTGAAAGATGAAAGAGAAAAGATGGAGCGTAGGGGCGACCCTTGCGGTCGCCCGCGTCCGTTGCAAGAGGTGCTGGGGCCGACCCCTCAGTCAGCCTGGCGGCTGACAGCTCCCCTTACGCAGGGGAGCCAACGAAAAAAGCCTCCCCTGCGTAAGGGGAGGTGGCGCGAAGCGCCGGAAGGGTCGTCTCCGCAGGGGTTACGGATTGCCACGGGCGCGGTGCGCCCTCGCAATGACACATTGCAAGAAGTGCGGTGGGGCGGGCCGATGTGGGCATCGGCCCCTACGGAATGGTTTGTAGGGGCGGACGACTCTGTCCGCCCGGGGGCGTGTCTGCGGCGGGCGGCGGGACACATAGGTCCCGCCTTACATTATTTATATTTTTGTAGGGCAGGGCCCGCGTGCCTTGCCGTTTGAGGTGCAGTGCGAAAAAAGCGCAGCCCATCCGGGCTGCGCTGGGTTTACCGCTTCAAGCGGTGAATAATTTTTTTGACGGGACTGCTGAACAGGTCCCGCTCATACCGGTCCATGCCGAACAGCCACATACTTCCGCCGTAGATGGCTACGAACACGCAGAGGATCAGCGCGATCTGCCCATAGCCCGTGGGGCGCAGCAGCACGGCGGCCAGGACGGCGGCGATGCCCGGCAGGAGCATGGCCGGGACCAGGTGCCGTATCCGCAGCCAGAACCGGGGAATGTCCAGGCCCACCCGGTAGCGGTAGTAGCGGTTCATAATGAGCATCCCCGCGCCGGTGGCGATGGCCGTGCCGATGGCCGCGCCCAGAGCGCCCCATTTTATGCACAAGGGAATACTGATAATGATGTTAGCCAGGGCGATGATGAGATAGACCAGGGAGCTGAATTTGTGCATATTCTTAGCCCGGAGAATTTCATAGCCCAGCATTTGGATATTGGCCCAGAGGGTTGCACCAAAGAGCAAAAGGGTCACGGCGTAGTCCACCTCAAACTTGGCATCGCCGCCCCAGAGGATCACGAAGGTGCGGCCCACGGCCACGAAGCCCCAGAAAATGCAGCCCAGCAGGATGAATTGCAGCCGCCCTACCCGTATAAAGAGCCGGTCCAGCTCCCGGATGGGCCGGTTTTCCGCCACGATGCGGTTGACCCGGGGAATGAGCAGGTTGGAGATGGCCATGGCGAAGGACTGATAATACACATTCAGCTGGGCCGCCACAGTGTAGATCGTCACGGCGGTGGTGCCGTGTATCCAGGCCAGCAGCAGCCGGTCGATGCTCCAGTTGAGGTTGTCCACCACGATGCCGATGAACACAAAGGTGGTGAAGCCCACCATCTCCCGCATGAGCTTGAAGTCATAGTGGCGGAGAGAGAAGGGCATTTTCAGCTTTGTCAGGCAGAAAATAATGCTCATCAGGCCACTGAGGATGGTGAAGATCAGCGACACCACCGTCAGCGTCACACTGCGGTAGCCCAAGATCAGCAGGGGGATCATGATGAGGGGGTTGAGCACCTGACGGATCAGGGCCACTACCTTTTGGAAGATGTACGCCTCATTGATCGTGATATGAGACTCAAAGACGCTGATGGGGAAAGTCAGGGCGGCGTTCACCGTCATGATCCGCAGCAGCTTTTCACCCAGGGCGATCTCCTCCGCTGTGAGCTTTTTGCCGAAGATCACATCTCCGTGGCCGGCCAGCAGGAAGCCGATGCCCAGCACCAAAATGCCCAGCACAATATAGGTGAGCAGGAACATGCCGTTGAGCTTGGCCATGCTTTTTCGGTCATTTTCGGCCCTGGCGCGGGAGTAGTAGCGAATGTAGGCGCTGCCCAAGCCGAAGGTCAGCATATTCAGATAGGAGATGATGGGCAGTACGGTTTGGTACACGCCGAACTCGCTGTCGCCCAGCCGCTGGATCATAATGGGCGTATACACCAG
>CAVHCH010000087.1:0-4469 GCA_963634265.1 Bacteroidaceae bacterium
CCTGAATCATTGTCGCCTGTTGCTATTTTGAACAGCGCATAGTCGCGGCCATCTACATGTCCGTCGTTGTTGAAGTCTCCGAATGGCATTTCCCTTCCCCCTATGTACATATGTTTACTATTGATTCCATTTTCGCTTGTGCCCAAAGTTAACAGATGGATAATTATCTACGGAAAGGGTAGGCGCTAAATCTTTCCAGCCCTGATAGGGGTCTTTCCGTATAATATCAACGACTACACACCGGTATCCTTTAGAATCTAAAAAGGCATCTCCGATTTTCAAACCCAAGTATTTCTTGTGTCCTTCATCCTTCAGCGGGTTTACTTTAACCCGAACAATTTTAGTTGTAGCATCTTTATAGACAAGGGTATCCAGCTTCTCTACTTTCTTCAAGGGAGGGATGCTTTCCTCCGAGTCTTCATGTCCGTGACATTCTAATTCGAAAAAGTAAAATTCATCGTCTTCATTCTCTGACATGGTTTGCCGAGAAACTTCTTCCAATGCATCTTGAACGAAAGCCTCAATCCCTTTGGAAACAATATCTTCGAAAATATCTTCTGACTCTACTTCTACACGGTGATTTTTCTCCTCGTTCTCCTCTTGCTTCGTTCCTTCCTCGGCGTGTTTTTGAACTGCCTCACGCTCCCGGGCGATACGCGAATACTGTTCCAGCGTATATGAAAGAGGGCAGCCACAGTTCGGACACGATTGTGCGTGTATAGATACAATATGGTGGCAATCGAAACATTCCACAAGGCTTTCGCTATTTGGCTTTTTTGCCTCCGTGAGATTACTTTGCAAAGAAGTCGTGGCAAAATCTACAGCGCGGTCACTGCCAGCCGAAGAAGGATTTGTTTTTGGCGAGCATATTCTCTGGGCATACTCGAGATTTACCTGCGTATTCGTATTATACCAGCATTTTTTAGAATAAAGCCAGCGCCATCTATGTGCTTTCAGTTCAGAGAGCACATCCGCAGAGGGCCTATCTTCAAAGTAAATTTCGACTCCATTCAGTGGTTGATTAATGCAAAATCGAGTCATTGCTCAACATCCCCCCTGAGTCAGTGTTTTTATTTAATATGTTTGCCGTACAATACTCCTCTATTTTGCAAAGTCGATCTTCGCCTGATGCCCCTCTATGATCTCCGTATACATATACCTCGGCTCGGCGTAATCGTTGTGTTCCATTACCCACTTCATTATAGTGCCAAGATCGGCATCCCGCAAGGATTCTGTATCGTAGCCCTTGAAAATGTGGTAATAGGACGCTTCCTCACCCCTGCGGAACACGGTAACAAATACCGGAGTATCCCCAGCCAGACAATCCATGGCGTACTGCTGGGGGATGTCATACAGGTGGCCCAGTACATCGTTCACATGGTCTTCTCTCGCTTTGCCTGGTGACATTTCTCGTACAACATACAACAGGCTCTGATTGCACCGGCACATTGCCGCATAAAGCAACATACCCGTGTTACGGTTGTTAACGGCCTCCCCACGGAGCACCTCGATAGACTGCCCACAGCAACTGTACTCTTTGTTCATATCCTACCTCATCATTTGCTTTTGATTTTATTATATCACACCTCATTTTTTGCAATATTTCAAAAAATTTCAAATTCTTCTGTAAACAAGTATAATTCGGCGCAAATGCAACCGAAAAGTTCTTGTAAAAAATTTTGGAGGTACTTGACAAATCAAAAATCGCCCGCAAAATTAGGACAATTTGACAAAGAAATCATGCTGTGCTATACTTTCTACTAAGATTAATAAACGAATCTTACCAGCAACAATTTTACAATACCCCTATAAGAGATGCGCGAGGGACAAGCCCGATGACCGCACGGCAACCTCCCGGAGAGAAAGGTGCCAAAGCTTGTACGATAGGTAATACCAGCCCCGCAAGCTGGATTTTTTGCACCTATTTTCCGGGAGTACGGGGAATAGGGCTTTTTTACGAGATGGAGGAGAATGAATGTTTGGAGCGATTATCGGAGATATTGTTGGCTCGAGATTTGAGTTTGACAACTGCAAATCCAAGGAGTTTGAGCGCTTTACCAACACCTGCGACTATACCGACGATACGGTGATGACATTAGCGGTGGCCAAAGCGCTGCTGCCTTATGAGACCATCACGGATATGGATGCCTTCAAGCGGGAGCTTGTCCGGGTGATGCACGAGGTAGGGATGCCGCACCCGCACTGCGGCTATGGCGGAAGATTCTGCACATGGATGATGAAGAATTATACCGAGCCTTATGGTAGCTTCGGTAACGGTTCTGCCATGCGGGTGTCCCCGGTGGCGTGGTTTGCCCGTTCCTTGGACGAGTGTGAAAAACTGGCGGCGGCCACTGCCGAAGTGACTCACAATCACCCGGAGGGCATCAAGGGCGCTGTGGCGGTGGCGGGAGCCATCTATTTGGCGAGAACGGGTCACTCTATGGCGGAGATCCGGGAGTATGCGGAGCGGTTCTATCACATCGATTTTACCCTGGATGAGATCCGGCCGGACTACGATTTCGTGGAGACCTGCCAAGGCTCCGTGCCGCAGGCGCTGGAAGCGTTCTTTGAATCCACCGGTTTCGAGGATGCCATCCGCAACGCTGTCTCCATCGGCGGCGACAGCGACACCATTGCCGATATGGCCGGGGCTATCGCAGAAGCCTACTACGGAGTGGACCGGGAGATGAAGGACATTGCCCTGTCGTATCTGGATTTGGATCTGCTGGATATTGCAGAGGAGTTTGAACGGAGAATTATGTGGCTCAAGATGCCGAGATGATTTCGGATGAAAAATATGCTATACTTTTTAGGGTGATTTTATCGGGGATGGAGGAGTTGCTGATATGATACTTAAAGACCTTCTTGCACTTTGTGACGATGGCAATGCCATGATAACGATCGTTAGAGAGGATGGTATGGAACTGGAAAACGCCAAGGCAAGCCTGCTGTATACAAGCAGCCACTACCCGTTCTATGATGTGGTTTCCTTCGGCGTACACAGAGGAGAACTGCATATTTACATCAGCAGCGAACCCAATTGGGACGAGAAGCGGAAGTTCTATCCGGTAAGTTATGGTATAACAAAAATCATTCTTGAAGAAGAATAAAGCATGACTATGGGAGAAAATTCTATGATATACGAAGAAGTATCAAACAAAAGGGATGTTCAGCCGATCTGCAAAGCTCTTGGAGATATTGTGATTGAAGACCTTAATCTATCGGTGAGGGCTTATAACTGTTTCATACGGGCGGGTATTCGCACGGTCTCCGATTTATATAACAAGCTGAATGAAGGCCTTTCGTCATGTATGAGAATCAGACATCTTGGACGGAAAGGCTTGGTTGAGATGCTCGCTGTTGCCAGAGCTGTTGGTTACACTTTTGATTCCGAAATGGAATTGTTTCTTAGCGAGAGCACGATAAGCGGTGTTACAGAACGAGAAACTCGAATTTCCCAAATCAACTTGCTCGATGTTACAATAGAAAAACCGGACTATAGCTCCTATACGGACGGAACAAAAGGATTTACGCTCTTTGCAAATATTCATAATAAGTCAAACCAAGTTATGTTGGTGGAGCTGAAGGAGTTTTTGCTTTTTTGCAACGGCAGGCAGTGGGTTCCGTCCAGTAACCTGACAGGGTATTCTTTTTCGACCGAACACATTATGCCTATGTCGTCAAAAACCGCCGCCAAGATATGGTCTGGTGAACCATGGGTAAATACAAAGCTGATAGATGGTGATTATGTCACGATTGTTATAGAACTCAACAGCGTAAGTCATGCTTTCAAATTTGTACTAAGAGACGGATTGTTTGTCATCAATGATTATTGCATTTTCTAAATACAATTTATTCGCAACGAAGAGTAGCAATATGTTCTGCCTAGTTGGTGGAGAATGACCACACTGCGTGGTACAATGAAGCCATCAAATGAATGGAGGCTAAAAGCATGAATGTTAATTTCTGCAAAAATTTCGTTGTTCTGAGAAAAATGCACGGATATACCCAGGAGACCATCGCAGAAAAATGTGGCGTTTCGCGGCAGGCTATTGCCAAATGGGAGACTGGTGCATCCCTTCCGGACATGTACAAGTTGGTTGATATCGCCAAGCTCTTTGATGTGAGCATCGACGACCTTGTTTGCGGTGAATGCTATTCGTTGTTGTGTGATCTTTCTCCAATCAGTGAAAAGATTGAGCAGGTTCTTTCGAAAGTCACACATATCGAGACGAAGCTGGCCGAAGATGAAATCGGTGACTTATATCAGTACTATTGTCAAAAGCTGAGTGAAGACCCGGGAGAGCGCGAGGTTTGGAGCTATATTCTTACAGAACATTTAGATATTGCTGACGAGTATAGAAAATCCGGATATGAATGCGCGTGGGATATTATTGAGTCGTTGATTGCGCTTGGTGAGGGTACTTTTTATCCGATACTTGATAATGTAAGTGAACTATATTCGTTGC
>CAVHCH010000087.1:4479-48506 GCA_963634265.1 Bacteroidaceae bacterium
TTGCTTTACGATGAGTATGTGCCATCTGGACCTCAAGAGAGCACAATTCTTCTTGACTTCGTTGAGGATTTTGCAAATATTCTTCCTGCTTGGTCGAAAATTCTCAAGCACGAGGTCATGTTGGAACGGCAAAAACCGAACCGCTTTACAGATTGGCCGGAAGAGTAATATTAAAATCACATATGGGAAGTGGAGGTTTGACACATGACTACCGAAGAAAGAAACATTGTATACGCAGCAGCACCTCCGATAGAGGAGGCGGCAGCAGAGCAAGATTCCAAGGATTTTCCCAACAGCACCTTCACAATCATCTCGAAAATGGCCTACCTGATCGGGGTGCCCAAGCGCTTCTTTGAGAATGAACACTCTTCCCCAAAAATCGAGGTCTACCAGGCTATGGATCGAGATAAGAATGCCCGGATCGTGCGGAATCTCTGCCTTCTTCGCACAGCGATCGAGCAGAATTACAGCAAGATCTACCGGGCGTTTCAATATGACCTGAAGAACTTGCACACACTGCCGGAGTATATCCCGCAGGACAGCATCCGGCAGCTTTCTGCCGATGGCATCGAAATCATTCGGGCAAACTACAAGCCCATTCAGTACATTATCGACCTGAACAACCAAATCGCCAACCGCATCAACAACTGCCGCCAGCTGCTGCCCATTTGGTTGAAATGGGATTACCTGCGGGAACTGTTCATCATGCCCAACGGCAGCAAAGAGGCCGGCGTCAAAAAAGCGGCAGACGAGTATTACGCCCACCGCAGTCAGTATCCCTATCAGGTCTATATGAATTGGCCTGCCGGAGAACAGGGCAATATTTTCTATAACGACAAGAAATTTGTGACTCTGCTCTATGAGATCCACGAGGATTATTTCTCGGACATGAGCAAGGTCACCGATGCCAGCCTGATGACCAAAGAGGGCATCTACCGTTTTCTGGAGCAGAGCAAACGCTGCGCCATTGTGGTGGACTGTGAGAACTCTGATCCTTACAAGCTTTACGCCACGCTCAACAATCTCAACCAAAATGCGCTGCTCCACAAGATTGCCAAAATCATCCTCTACGATGATATTCATACCACTTCGGCGTGGGATATTCTTAGTGAATTCACGGAGATACCGGTGGAGCACGAAATCATCGAGCGGGTCAAGGAAAACAAGTCTCTGGTGGACATTCGCCTTACCACCGGCACCTGCCGGGAATTTTTTCAAAACGATACGGATTCTTTCATTTTGGCTTCCAGTGACTCCGATTACTGGGGACTGATCCCGGCCATGCCGGAAGCCCATTTTCTAGTGTTGATTGAAGAAGACAAATGCAGTCCCCTCATTCGAAAGGCTATGGACGATCAGGGTATCACCTACAGCTATATCGATGACTTCTGCACCGGCAACAGCAATCAGATCAAGGAGCAGGCTGTCCTGCGGGAGGTGCAGGCGGAGCTGGACGAGATCGTTAACTTCAACATCCAGGAAGTTCTGCAAAATGCCTACATAAATACCCGTGCGGATATGAGCACATCCGAAAAAAAGCAGTTCTACGAACGCTATATTCGCTCCATGCGACTGGTAATTGATCCGGATGGAGAGGTATTTGTAGAGCTGGGGCCACAGTGATTGTGGTTGTATGCTCAACTTCAAAATTTGACTCTAATTTGCGTATTTTCCGTTTTTAGATTGCGTTTATTCGCGTTTTGGTGTAAAATGGCACTGTTACATGAGATGGCAGCAATAGGACCATCCTGCCAGAAATGAGGCAGGATGGTCCTATTGCAAACATAAAGCTATTTTCAACATAAAAAGGGACGGTGGGGTAACAGATGGGCATCTTGGATTTCCTAAGGCAGTCTATAAAGTCATATAACACACAGGGATATGATGAGCGTGGCTATGATAGGCAGGGCTATGATCGCAGCGGCTATGACGAAGACGGATATGATAAGCAGGGATTCGATCGAGATGGGTATGATAGAAGCGGTTTTCATCGGGAGACACATCTGGATCGAGGTGGTCGAGATGCGAACGGATTCGATAAAAACGGATACGACCAAGACGGTTTTAACTCTGACGGCTATGACAAAGATGGCTATGACCGTCAGGGACTGAGCAAAGATGGTTTTGACCGTTTTGGTTTCGATTGCGATGGATATAACCAAGCAGGGTTTGATTCCGAAGGCTATGACCGCAGCGGATTCAATAGCAAAGGCTTCGATAAAGAGGGCTATGATCATGACGGTTTTGACAGCAACGGGTATGATCGGCAAGGTTATAATAAAAAAGGTTATGATCGTGAAGGCTACAAAGCGGATGGCTACAATCGATACGGCTATGACCGCAACGGTTTTAACCGGGACGGCTATGACAAAAGCGGTTATGACCACCAGGGCTTCAATAAAAAAGGGTTTGACCGAGATGGATTTGATAAAGCAGGCTTTGACAAAACCGGTTACGACAGGGATGGGTATGACCGGAAGGGATTCGATGCAAGCGGTTTCGACAGAAATGGATTTGATAAAAACGGATATGACAAAAACGGATATAATGCCGATGGGTATGATATCGCAGGCTTTAGCGCCGCCGGCATTTCCGTAACCGGCTTCCCAAAAAACGAATACGAAAACGGATATCATGTGAAAACGCAGAGGGATCCGTTTGGCTACGACCGACTTGGTTATAACGAAATAGGTATCAACAAAATTACAGGGAAAGATCGGTTCGGATTTAACGAGAATGGCATGAATGAAGACGGCTTTTCCATTTGGGGAATCAATCCAGATACCGGCTTGTGTATTGATGGGACAAATGTCCAGGATGCCGACCAAGATCAACTATCCGAGGAAAACTGTGCAAAGTTCCAAAGACTATATTATCGATTTATGAGCGGTGACGAGAGATCAACCGCAGAACTTGCATACTGTTATAGTTCCGGAAGAGGAACGATCCAAGATGGCAGCAGAGCAATGGATATCTTATTGATTGCAGCTATTGAGTATGATAGCAATTATGCGTTAAATTTGTTGGCAAGTATATTTGAAAAGGTAGGTGAGCCAGCCATTGCCAAATTTTTAAAAGCAATGGCTGGCGGGCAAACGCAGGCTTCTTTTTACAAATATAAAGCCGGGCAAGCCATAACTTTTTCCCCTGTCAAAAAAGAAAAGACAGAGGAAGCCAAAGAACAAATCCATCTCGATGCGGTTTTGGACGCAATTGAGAGTGAGATAACCAGTAACGAAGACGCAGTTATTCCGCAAGATGCGGAAACCTGGTGGATGGATAAAGACCAATTGGGTTACTGGAGAGAAAACAACTTCCGCAACCAAGATAGGTATCGCAGAATCAGAGAACTAAAGGAAATCAAAGATAATCCATACTACGCGCGCTTTGACCTGGAGGACGGTACGGGTAACTATACATTTTATATTGGCCAGGAGCAATTCTTTGACGGTAACCGGCAGCATCAGATCCATTCCGTCTGGAGCGAAGTCGGGAAAGCCTACCGTGCAATGCGAAACACAAGTGTGACAATTAAGCAGCATACATACGATGTTGAATTGCGCCGCAAAATCGATATTAGCGATGGGCGAGTCACCGGAATATTTGACGAATATGCTACTGGCTCCGCAGCATCATCGGCTAAAATAACAGATCCATATTTGCTGCGAATTCTTGAGAAAAAGCGCGGAGAAGATAATATCACCAATATTATCAGCACAATCCAAAATAATCAGAATGATATTATTGAAGAAGATTCCACAGCAAATATCATCGTTCAGGGGTGTGCAGGCAGCGGAAAAACGATGATCCTTCTGCATCGGTTGGCGAATCTCAAGTACAATAATCCGCATTTTGATTGGAAGTCTGTAAAAATAATTACGCCCAATGCCGCGTTTAGCCTCTATATAGACGAGTTGTCTCAAAATTTGAGAATTGATAATATCGAACGGCTAACGCTGGGCGAATATTACTATTCCATTATGAAGCGGTATTCTAACTTCGCTTCGAGTACAGAAAGGCCCAAGGAGACTATCGCCACAAACCGAAGGGTGTTCTTTGGTGGCAACGAGCAGCATAGCGTGAAGGCTGACAGCGAATGCGGAATTGAATTGGCCGCTTTTATTTATTCGGACGAATTCAAGGAAATCCTTAAAAATCGAATCGCTTCATGGAAAGAATTACACGAGTCCATCGGATTTGATGATGCCGTCGCGCAGTTTGACGAATTGTTTTCTGAAGTATTGGGGAGAAAGATAGAAAAAATTGATATCTTTTCCGCCAATTATCTTTGCGTTCTGTACGCCAAAGTTTTGTATCTGTATTTTGTATTTGGCCCATTGAGCCGACCGGAGAGGATGCTTTGCGTGGATGAGGGGCAGGACATCTGTGAGAATCAGTATTTGCTTTTGAGAGACATTAACAACAGAAACGGAAGCGTTTGTTTAAACATTTTCGGAGACCTTGGGCAAAGAATTGCAGATAATGTCAGTTTGTCCTCATGGAATGATCTCTCTGATAAGCTGTCGGCTTCTTATTACGAGCTAAATGAGAATTTCCGAAATAGTCAGGAGATCGTTGATTACTACAATCAGGCCCTGAATATGAATAACAAGGCGTTTGGAATTAAAGTAAAGCCAGTTGCCTTTGTTCCAACATCGGATTTAATCACAAAAATTCGTGAGCAGGTTCTTTTAAAGAATAAGGCGGCAATCATTGCAAAAGACAAAAGTGTCCTCGCTTTTCAGGTGCGAAATCTAATAGAAACGGAGCCGTACAGTCACTACCTGTCCGTTATGGATATAAAACAGGTAAAGGGACTGGAATTTGACTCTGCCTTTGTGGTGGAAACAGGCATG
Source organism: Bacteroidaceae bacterium (assembly GCA_963634265.1). Lineage (GTDB taxonomy): Bacteria > Bacillota > Clostridia > Oscillospirales > Oscillospiraceae > Vescimonas. The sequence goes on from CAVHCH010000087.1 coordinate 9,336, forward strand.
GATCGAAATGACAGGTATATAGCTTATTCCCGTGCACTGAGCGAGCTTTATATTGTTCGAGACTCAATGGAGACGAGCATCTCTGAATCGACCCGCCAAAGCGAAATTGTTTTAGACGATTCTGCGAAAAAATCTCCTCACGCACCTGCTACGGTGCCGGGACCAAGGTCCATAGCCTTCTTGATGGAGCAATCTGATGATGGAACCCTGATTATTGTCCGATCAACTTGGAAGAATGATTTCTGCTTTAGAGTTTCTGAACTTATCAGAGGACGGGCGTACGGAACAGAATATCTAAACGGGCGTCCGTACCGCGAAACGAATTTTGCGATAGATAAGGAGGAGTGGCTCATTTATGCAGGCCCGTCTAAAGAGAAAATCTTGGAAGGCATCCAATGAGTTTGGCATACGAGCAATGCTAACTTAGATACAGATGAAATGATCGCAATCACCTTTGCGGCCCGAAATCCCTGCTATTTGAACCAGCCATTGAGTCAGTGGGGCAAGTATCTTCCAGTACTGTTTTTAAAATTTTTTAGATTTTTCACCACATAATACCAAAAACACTTGATGAGCAAGTGTTCCATATGCTATACTGTGCTTTACGCTCATAGCAGAGTCCACAACTGAATATCTGAAATGAAACACAAGGCAGCCGCCGAAAAAGATTGCGGCTGCGGCGCTCCTGTTGCTGAGTCTGCCAGCGGAGCGGAAAAAGCAGGCATTGAAGGTTTCTGAATAGCAGAGCCGGTACATAGTTTCATCAAAGATAGAGCGAGAGATCATCTCCCGCTGATTTGATGTGCTGTGTACCGGCTCTTTTTGTCGTTGCAGACATAGTTCAAAAAACTTGCGGAGGGGGTTAATTTTCGGCCCTTCTCGCTGACTACCAATTGAGGGGCAAATTGAAAACTGAATGACCGTCCGAATGGAATATGACTGAGCGAAGATATGAGCTTGGCGACGCTGCGGTGAGATTCCGGGGCAGGGATAGAAAAACGACATTCGGGGAAAACGGCAGAGAAATCTAAAAATATAAGGTGCTGTCCGCAGGAATAGCGAGCATCGGATTGTGGCCCCCCACAATCCAGATCCGCAGCCTTGCAGCGTGCGGACCTCTCAGGGACGGTGCCCCTGAATACCCCACTAATAGAATGGAGATGACAAAATGAAGGAAGAAAAAGTGCGTATCAAGGTACGCCTGACCGAAGAAGAAAAAGAGAAATTGGAGCGCAGCAGCGCTCTATGCGGACTGTCCCAAAGCGAGTATGTCCGCCAGCTATGCCGGGGCGTCCACCCGAAGCCAAAACCCCCGGATATATTTTGGCAGCTGATGGACGGGCTATATAAGGCTCATTCTGATTTGAAAGAATGTGCCAAATATGAGCCGTCTGCCCTGAATCTCTGCGCCGAAATTGAGCAACTGGTGCTGGACTTGCAGGAGATGATCTAATGGCTACTACGAGTTTATGGCACATCGAAGGCCGCTTGAAAGACCTTATTGACTATGTGGAGAACCCGGAAAAAACGGCGATGAAAACGCCGGCGCTGCAAGACCTCTATAATGTGTTTTCCTATGTCCAGCGCCCGGAAGCCACGCAGGCGGGCGAGTATGTCACCGCCATCAACTGCCTGAAGGAAACGGCGCTGCGGCAGATGATCCTCACCAAGAAGCGCTACGGCAAGACGGACGGCTATATCGCATGGCACGGGTATCAGAGCTTCAAGCCGGAGGAGGTCACGCCGCAGCTTGCCCACGAGATCGGCGTGAAGCTGGCAAAGGAGATGTGGGGCGACCGCTTCGAGATCCTCGTCACCACCCATCTGGACAAGGAACATCTGCACTGCCACTTCTGCTTCAACTCCGTATCCTTTCGGGATGGCGGCAAATACAACTATTCCAAAGCTGAGCGCAAAAGAATGATGGACATCTCAGACCAGCTTTGCCGGGAGTATGGACTGTCCGTCATTGAGAAGCCCCACAAAGCCCCCTCTCGTCCCGTGTGGCTGGATGAGAAAAACGGCAAACCCACCCGCTACAATGTCTACCGAGCCGATGTGCAGGAAGCGATGGATTTCAGCCGCACGCCCCACTATATGGAGGACTATCTCCGGCGCAAGGGGTATATCACCGACTTCACCGGAAAGCACTGGAAGATACGCTTGCCCCAGTATGAGCACTTCACAAGGCTGGACACGCTGGATGAACGGTGGACCCCGGAGAATATCCGCCTTGGGCGATATGCCTCCTTTGGAAACCGCAGGGCATATATCAGCTACCCGCCCCAAATGCCGCAGGAACTTTCGGACTGGTTCCGTCCGTTCCACAAGACCAGCCACATCTACAAGCTGTATCTGCACTACTGCTATCTGCTGGGGTACTTACCGAAGCATACTGACTACAAGCCCACAAGTCCCTATCTGAAGGAGGACTTGCGGAAACTGGATGAGCTGACGGAGCAGGTGCGGTATATGGGCAAATACGGCATTGAAACCTTTGATGACCTGTATGCAGACCGTAAGAAAATCCAGCGGAATATGGATGCCCTCATTGCCCGCCGCACCAAGCTGCAAAACAAGATACGCCGTGCCGCACCTGCCGAAAAGGAGTCGCTGCGGCAGAAAAAGGCGGGCGTAACAGAGCAGATCACCACCTTGCGAAAGCAACTGAAGCTGAATAAGGCCATTGAGGTGCGCTCTGCCCAGATACAGGAAAAGACGGATTTACTCTACGCCAACGAATACCGTGCCAAGGAAGAACAGCAGCAAAAGAAAGCACAGAGAAGGGAGCGTGACGTGCGATGAGGGCCGATAACGAAATCTATACACAGCTTGACCGCATTACTGACCATTTTGCGACAATGACTAAGCAGGAGCGCATAGCGTGGTTTCGGAGAAGCGCCTATGTGCAGCCTCTGAATTTCATCCGGGAGATCGACGGCACCACCTACGCCGTAAGAGTATTTTTCAGCGAGGACGCAAGGGAGAACATCACCGAAAAGGTACAGCGCATCATCCTAAAGAACGACAAGAAAAGCAAAGAACTTTGAGACTGCCGCATTAAAGCGTTGAAGTTTGCGGCCGGATATGGTAGAATAGGCTCACCTACAAATTCAATCATATCCGGCTGTAGAAAGGAGAACTATGACAAAACAACCGGATAAAATCACAGCCCTGTACTGCCGCCTGTCCCGTGATGATGAGCAGGACGGACTGTCAGGGTCCATCAAAAATCAGCAGGCCATCCTTGAGAAGTACGCACAGGAAAACGGCTTCCGGAACACCCGTGTGTTCATCGACGACGGCTGGTCGGGTACGAACTTTGCAAGGCCGGCATTCACGGAGATTATGGAGCTGGCGGAAAAGGGCCTCATCGGCACCCTGATTGTCAAGGATCACTCCCGCTTGGGACGTAACCGCCTCATTGTGGGACAGCTTCTGGAAGAGGGCTTCGACAGCCTCGGCGTCCGCTACATCGCTATTATGGACAACATCGACACCGCCAAGGGCATCAGCGACCTTGTTCCGATGCAGGACTTGTTCAACGAGTGGCACGCCAAAAACACCAGTCAGAAGGTGCGCAATGTGTTCAAAAGCAAGGGAATGTCCGGCGCACCGCTGACAACCAACCCGCCCTTCGGGTATCTGAAAGACCCGGAGAGTAAGAACGGCTGGATCGTGGATGAGGAGGCAGCAAAGGCCGTGCGGCAGATTTTCACTTGGTGCGTAGACGGCCTCGGGCCCACGCAGATCGCCAAACGGCTGAAGGCTGACAAGGTACCGACGCCCACGGAGCACTGGGGCAATATCGGCAGGAATTGCAGCAAACCGCCTGCGGTGCCTTACAACTGGTGCTCTGCCACCGTGGCGGACATTCTCGGCAAGCAGGAATACTGCGGTGACACGGTGAACTTCCGCAGCACCACCAAGTCTTTCAAGAACAAGAAGAAAATCGAGCGTCCACCGGAGGAATGGCAGGTCTTCAGTGATACGCATCCTGCCATCATCGACAGGGAAACCTTCGCCTTGGTGCAGGAGCTTCGCAAACACCGCCGCAGACCCACAAAAAGCGGTATCGTCAGTCCCTTTTCGGGATTGCTCTACTGTGCCGATTGCGGAGAGAAGCTGTATTACAGTGTTGCCAACAACTACAAACGGGAGCAGGCGTACTTCTTCTGCTCCTCCTACCGCAAGAACTCTGAGGTCTGCTCCGCCCACTATATCCGTGAGAAGGTGGTGGAGCAAATCGTTCTGGAGAGTATGCAGCGCATCCTCTTGAATGTGCAGGTGTTTGAGAAGGAGTTTGCCCGCAAGCAGATGGACTGCTACACAGAGGACAAGAAGAAGCAGCTTGCCGCCAAGCGCCGGGAACTGAGCAAAGCAAAGAAGCGCATTGCGGAGATTGATGCTCTGATTCAGAAAATCTACGAGGACAACGCCAGCGGAAAGCTGTCTGACGAGCGCTACGCCACTCTGTCCCTATCCTACGAGGAGGAGCAGAAAATGCTGAAAGCCGCCATCCCTGAGATGCAGGCGTATCTGGAATCTGAAACGGATAAGACCGAGAGCTTGCAGAGGTTTGTTCAGAAGGTTAAGCAAATCACAGAGCTGAAAGCGCTGACCCCGGAGCTGATCCACGAGTTCGTGGACAGGATCGTAGTGCATGCGCCCAAGTACCTTGACGGTAAGCGAGTGCAGCTTTTGGACATCTATTACAGCGGCGTGGGCATCCTCCACGAGCTGACCCCGGAGGAGATGGAAGAAGCCTTCCAGCAGCACCTCACCGAGCGTAACAAAGAGAAAACGGCGTAACCACAAGGGTTACACCGTTTCCAAGAACTGATTAAACTGAAATACAAGAGCCGCCCCGGGGCACCTTCCTTACGGAGGGTGCCCCAAGGCTCCCAAATTTTTTTGGCATTTATCGGTTTGGAAAGTGCTTCAGCGGCTCCTGCCGGTCCCGGAGGATCTGCTTTGCGTAGCGGTCCTCCTCGCTGAAAACGCAGCCGCAGTATTTCTGCATATAGAGTCCCAGCTCCCGGGCCTGCTGCTGGCCGCTGCGAAAGCCCGGGCGGAAGTCCCGGTAGAGGAAGTTCACGCCCCACTTTTTCGCCGCCTGCTCTGCGATCTGGGCCATGAGGTCGTGCTGCTGGTAGGGGCTGACGAAAAGGGTGGAGGTGAAGGAATCAAATCCGTTCTCCGCCGCAAATTTCGCCGCTTGATCCAGGCGGATTTCATAGCATTTTCCGCAGCGGTGAGCGATGTCCTCCGCCACGGCACAGGTAAATTCCCGCAGGCCATAGTTTTCCTGGACGATCAGCTCCATCCCGATCTGCCCGGCGTAGCCGATGAGGGTGTCCCGGCGGGCCTTATACTCCTGATAGGGGTGAATGTTGGGGTTGAACCAGTAGGAAACCGGCTCGATGCCCTCGGTGCGCAGATGCTCCACGCAGGAGACGGAGCAGGGGGCGCAGCAGGTGTGCAGCAGGGTCTTGGTCATGGTTCGTCCTTCTTTCCGGGTTTGATGCGGCGGATGAAATTGCGGAGCTTGCCTTCGTTAGCCACGCGGTACGACCAGTCGGATATGGAGAAAAAGCGGTGGTAGACCTTGTGGAAGGGCTGGGTGATAAAGGCGTCGAAAAAGGCGGCCCGCTCCTTGGGAAAGGCCGTAGGACGGGAAAGAGCCGGGTTATTTGCCACGGCCTCGGCCAGGGTCCGCTTTTCCCGGTGCAGGGGGATCATGTCGAAAATGTGCGCCCCCTTGACGGTGTTGATCAGCAGCATGGAGACGCCCAGTTTCTGCTGCTGGGGATAAAAGTCGGCAGGGAGGCCCGCAAAAGAGCCCAGGGTCAGGTCAGCCACCCGGTTGGTGTTGCAGCAGGTGCAGTGGTAGCAGGCCGGGCGCAGAAACAGACCCCGGAACAGCCCCCGGCCATAGTCGGACTTGCCCAGAGGGGCGTCATACCGTCCGCCGCCCTCGAACTCCGCCACGAAGCGTGGCTCACTGCCCGTGAGCTTTTTGCAGAACTGCACGGCAGTGACCTGGCGCTGCTTGATGTAGCGCATGGCGTCTACCACCTTGCTCCACACGCCCGGGGAGGGAACGCCGCTGCAAAGGGTGTCCGCCGTGAGAAGAAGCTCCGGGGACTCGCCTAAATATCTGTAAAGCCCATCCACTTGACAGGGCGTGCCGGTAAAGAAAACAGGGGTGCCCCGGTCCAGATAGTAGCGCACCTGCTGGAAGCACTCGCCCATGTCGCTCTGCACCAGCTTGGTGCCCATGAGCCGGGGCAGGTCGTCCTTGCTCTGGATGGCCGTGTGGACCACCCGCATATCGCCGTCCATAGCCGCGCCGAACACCACGCCGCCGGACTCCAGGATAAACCCGGCGATGGCCGCAAAGGCGCCGCCGGAGGTGGAGAGGCTGCGCTGGGTCTCATCCTCGTTCCACACGGCAAAAACCGTGGGGTCAGGCCGCTGCTCCCGGTGCTTCAGGGCCGGGCAGATGTGGGTGCAGTGGCCGCAGTGGACGCAGGCCTCCGTCACATGAGGATATAGAAAGCCCTCCTTATCGGGCTCCATTTTTATAGCGCCCCGGGGACAACCGCTGGCGCAGGCGCTGCACCCGGTGCAGTGCTCTTTCGGCGCAAGATGGGCAGACGCGGTAGAGATCATCGTCGTACCTCCGAGTTTTTTCTCTATTATACCACCTCCTTCGGCGCAAAGCAACAGGACCTTTTTCCGCTCCATAGATGAAACTTTTTTCCCGGCATCTCCCCGGAAAGAATCACCCTGGAGACTTGCTATTTGCGGCGGAATCTGTTATACTGTGAAAAGTTATTAGGTGGAGGTTTGCTATGCGTATTCTGGGCATTGATCCGGGCGTTGCCATTGTGGGCTTCGGGCTTATCGAGTCCGACCGGGGCGCGCTGCGGATGCTGCAATATGGCGCCATCACCACCCCCGCCGGGGAGCCCCTGGCTGCGCGGCTGTTGCAGATCAGCCGGGACATGGAGGAGCTTATAGAGGCGTTCCAGCCCGATGAAATGTCCATCGAGGAGCTGTTTTTCTCCAAAAACATCACCACGGGCATCGCCGTGGCCCACGCCCGGGGGGTCATCCTCTGCGCGGCGGAGAAACACAAGCTGCCTATCTACGAATACACCCCCATGCAGGTGAAGCAGGCAGTGGTGGGCTACGGCCTGGCCGAGAAAAAGCAGGTGATGGACATGACCCGTCGGCTGCTGAAGCTAAAGGCCGTGCCCCGGCCCGATGATGCCGCCGACGCTTTGGCCATCGCCCTGTGCCACGCCCGCAGCGCCACCAGTCTGCTGCGTCGGACGGACCCGGGCGTAAAAGAAACCGTATAAAATAATGAGGTAGAACTCTATGTATTATTATGTGAATGGAACGGTGGCGGAGATCGGCCCCAACCTGGCGGTCATCGACTGCGGCGGGGTGGGCTACGCCTGCGCCACCACCAACTATACCCTGGCCCAGCTCAAAAGGGGAGAGCAGGCCAAGCTCTACACCTACCTCCATGTGCGGGAGGAGATCTTCGACCTGTACGGCTTCGCGTCCCAGGCGGAGCTGAGCAGCTTCAAAATGCTCATCGGCGTATCCGGCGTGGGCCCCAAGGCGGCCCTGGCGATCTTGTCCTCCGGCACGCCGGACCAGTTGGCCTTGAGCATCGTCACCGGGGATGAAAAGGCCCTCACGGGCGTGCCGGGCATCGGCAAGAAGATCGCCCAGCGCATCATTTTGGAGCTGAAGGACAAGCTGGCTAAGGAGCAGAGCGGGTTCGATGCCCGGATGGGCACCCTGTCGCCGGTCCCCGCCGGGGGCAAGAGCCAGGAGGCTGCCTCGGCCCTGGCGGTGCTGGGCTATTCGTCCCAGGAGATTTCCGCCGCCCTCAAGGGCGTGGACGCGGCTCTGCCCGTGGAGGAAATGATCCGCATTGCCCTGAAAAAGATGGTCCGCTGAGAGGCGGCACCCAAAGGAGAATGATTCGTGAGTATTGATTTCGGCAACGATATATTTGAAGATTCCCTGGTGTCCACCACCTTTCAGCCGGAGGACAGCGGAGAGCTTTCCCTGCGCCCCCACAGCTTAAATGAGTACATCGGTCAGAGCAAGGCCAAGGAAAATCTTTCCATTTTTATCGAGGCGGCCCGCCGCCGCACGGAGTCTTTGGACCATGTGCTGCTCCACGGCCCCCCGGGCCTGGGCAAGACCACCCTGGCGGGCATCATCGCCGCAGAGATGGGCGTGAACATCCGCATTACTTCCGGCCCAGCCATTGAAAAGCCCGGCGACCTGGCGGCTTTGCTGACCAATTTGCAGGAAAACGACATCCTGTTCGTAGACGAGATCCACCGGCTGAACCGCTCCGTGGAGGAGATCCTTTACCCCGCCATGGAGGACTACGCCATCGACATCATCATCGGCAAGGGGCCGTCAGCCAACTCCATTCGGCTGGACCTGCCCCATTTTACCCTCATCGGCGCCACCACCCGGGCCGGGCAGCTCTCCGCACCCCTGCGGGACCGCTTCGGCGTGACGCTGCGGCTGGAGCTGTACTCTCCGGAGGAGCTGGCCCAGATCGTCACCCGCAGCGCGGGCATCCTGCGTGTACCTATTGAGCCCTCCGGGGCCATGGAGATCGCCCGGCGCTCCCGGGGCACGCCCCGTATCGCCAACCGTATGCTCCGCCGCGTGCGGGACTTCGCACAGGTCAAGGCGGACGGCATCATCACCGACGCGGTGGCGGACCAAGCCCTCCAAGCGCTGGAGATCGACCACCTGGGCCTGGACCCGGTGGACCGGCGGATGCTCCGTGCCATCATCGAAAACTACGGCGGCGGGCCCGTGGGCCTGGAGACCCTGGCGGCCACCATCGGGGAAGAATCCGTCACCCTGGAGGATGTTTACGAGCCATACCTGATGCAGCTGGGCTTCCTGACCCGGACGCCCCGGGGCCGCTGCGTCACCAAAAAAGCATATGACCACCTGCACATGGCCTTCCTGGGCCAGGAGCAGCTTTCACTATAATAATTTGGAGGAAGAATGAAAAATGGGTAAACTTTTCGGCACCGACGGCATTCGCGGCGTGGTCGGTGAGACACTTACGGCGGAGCTGGCCTACCGCGTGGGCCAGGCCATCACCATTGTTTTAACGGAGCAAAAGGGCAGCGCCCCCACCGTCAGCATCGGCAAGGACACGCGCATCTCCTCGGATATGCTGGAGTCCGCGCTGATGGCCGGCATCTGCTCCATGGGCGGCAGCGTCATGCCCTTCGGCACCATCCCCACCCCGGCGGTGGCGTTCCTCACGGTGCAGGAGGAGGCGGACGCAGGCATCGTCATCTCCGCCTCCCACAATCCCTACGAGCACAACGGCATCAAGATCTTCGGCGGCCAGGGCTACAAGCTCTCCGATGAGATGGAGGAGAAGGTGGAGAGCATCGTCCTCTCCGGGGAAACCCTGCCTGTTAAGACCCACGACCAGATCGGTATGCGCCTGCACGGTATGCGCCAGATGAAGTCGGACTACATTGACCATCTGCTCTCCACCGTGGACTGCGATATGCGCGGCCTGCGGGTGCTGGTGGACTGCGCCAACGGTGCGGCCTCCGCCACGGCGCCGGACCTTTTCGGCAAGCTGCCCCTCCACGCGGACTTCATTTTCGATAAGCCCGACGGCGTGAACATCAATAACGGCTGCGGCTCCACCCACATGGAGACCCTGTGCCGGGGCGTGGTAGCGGGGAAGTACGACCTGGGCATCGCCTTTGACGGCGACGCCGACCGCTGCCTGCTGGTGGACGAAAAGGGCAGCATCATCGACGGCGATAAGGTGCTGGCCGTGTGCGGTCGGTCCATGCGCAAGCGGGGCATCCTCAACGGCGATGCCATCGTAGCCACGGTCATGTCCAACCTGGGCCTGCACGAATTTTGCAGCAAGGGCGACTATCGCCTGGTCTGCACGGATGTGGGCGACCGCCATGTGCTGGAAAAGATGATCGAGTGCGGCTATATGATCGGCGGCGAGCAGTCGGGCCACACCATTTTCCGGGAGTTTGCCACCACCGGCGACGGTGAGCTGACGGCCCTGCAATTCATCCAGGCCTACTGCGAGGCGGGTGTCCCGGCCTCCGAGCTGGTGTCCTGCTGCGCCCAGTATCCCCAGGAGCTCATCAATGTGCCGGTGTCCGCCGTGGGCGGGGCCAAGGAGCGCATTATGGGCGACGAGCGCCTGTGGGCGCAGGTGCGCGAGCACGAGCAGGCGCTGCATGGCGAGGGCCGCATTTTGGTCCGTCCCTCCGGCACGGAAGCCCTCATTCGGGTCATGGTGGAGGCGAAAACCGTCGAGACAGCTCATACCGTGGCGCAGACTTTGGCTGATTTCATAAAAACCATGTAAGGTTTTGCATGGTATTAACAAATTTTTGCGGATTGCTTGACAATTAATTCATAGAAAAGGTATAATAACGGATGGACGGATATGTGCAGAGACAGTATAGTGAACTGGAGCAGCTCTCGGACGAGGAGCTGTGCCGGGCCCTGCAAGGCGGCAACGCCGATGCAGAGGAAATACTGGTCCAGCGCTACCGCAAGCTGGTTCGCAGCTGTGCGCACCCCTTCTTTTTAGCCGGGGGCGACAGCGAGGACCTTATGCAGGAGGGCATGCTGGGGCTTATCAAAGCCATGCGCGAGTTTCGGCCAGATCGGGAAGCCGGGTTTCAAACCTTTGCAGAGGTCTGCATACGCAGGCGGCTGTACTCGGTGATCCGGGCATCCCTGGCCGGCAAACACAGTCCGTTAAATGAATCCGTACCCCTGAATGCATTTTTGCTTGATGCGCAGCCACAGTACAGTCAATTGGACCCCGAGGATCAGCTGATCGACCGGGAAAAGGCTGCGGCGCTGCTGAATCGAGTGCGCAGTCAGCTTTCCGATTTGGAGATCCGGGTTCTGGATCTGTACCTGGACGGCTGCAGCTGCGGCGAGATAGCAGCCACGGTGGGCAAGCCCTATAAATCCGTGGACAATGCCGTTCAGCGTATCCGCCGCAAAGTAGCGCGGCAAATTTCTTCCGGCGATATCAGCAATGGCTGAGCGCAATATATTTCTCAAAAGAGAGGGTAAAATCATGTACGAAGATAAGACTTTAGTGTGCAAAGAATGTGGCAACGAGTTCGTGTTCACCGCCGGTGAGCAGGAGTTCTATGCGGAGAGAGGCTTCCAGAATGAGCCCCAGCGCTGCAAGGCCTGCCGCGACGCTCGCAAGAACGCTGCCCGCGGTCCCCGTGAGTACTTCACCGCTACCTGTGCTGCCTGCGGCGGCGAGGCCAAGGTTCCCTTCGAGCCCAAGAGCGATCGTCCTGTGTATTGCAGCGACTGCTTCGCCAAGATGAGAGAGAACGGCTGATCCTTTGCGGATGTAATGCAATAAAAACCGGCGCGGCTTGCTGCGTCGGTTTTTTTACGCTTTAGGCGGGATTTTTTTATTTTGATAAAAAAATATTGTTGAAAAAAGTCTGCAAACGGGGTATAATAAGGAAACCAAAGATTAAGTGGAGGTCATTTACCATGATTGAAATTACCAAAGACACCATCATCGGTGATATTCTCGATGTTGCGCCCCAGACCGCACCCATTTTCCTGTCCATCGGTATGCACTGCCTGGGCTGCCCCTCTTCCCGCGGCGAGACCGTGGAGGAGGCCTGCATGGTCCATGGCGTGGATTGCGAGAAGCTGCTGGCCCTGGTGAACGAAGAAGCCAACAAGTAAGCAAAAAAACGGCAAGCGCATACGGCTTTGTCCGTATGCGCTTGCGTTTGTCTATATGAGGTAAAACATGACGGAACAGTTGCATTTGCAGCCGCGCTTGCAGCTTTTGGCTGACCTGGTGCCCCAGGGTGCGCGCCTGGCGGACATCGGGACAGACCACGGCTACCTGCCGGTCTACCTGCTGCAAAGGGGGCGCATCGCCTCGGCCATCGCCGCCGACATCGGCCAGGCCCCCCTGGACCACGCCCGGCGCACGGCGGAGCAATACGGCGTGGAGAGCGGCCTGCGTTTTCTCTGCTGCGATGGGCTCCGGGGCATGGGCCCGGAGGACGCGGACACGGTGGTCATTGCCGGTATGGGCGGCGAGACCATCATCCACATTCTCTCCCAGGCCCCCTGGACAAAGGCGGGCGGCACGCTTCTGCTGCTCCAGCCCATGACCAAGCAGGAGGACCTGCGCCGCTGGCTCAACGAAAACGGCTACGCCCAAAGCGCCGAGCGCCTGGTGCGGGACAAGGACTACTTATACCCCGTTTTCACCGTGTTCGGCGGGGAGCAGCCGCCCCTTTCTATGGGGGAAATTTACGGCGGCGTGGATATTGAAGTGGACCCCTTGGCCGGGGAATACCTCACAGAGCGCATCCGCCGTTTGGAGCAGGCGGAGCAGGGACTGCGAAAGAGCAGCGACAGCGAGAACCGCCTGCGGGCCGAGGCGCTGGGAAAAATCCGTCAGGCGCTGATAGAGAGGAGAGCGGAGCTATGATAAACGTGCGGGAAGTAGAAAATTTCCTTTATACCTGGGCCCCGGCCGACCTGGCGGCGGACTGGGACAATGTGGGGTTGCTTGTGGGCGACCCGGACCGGGAGGTAAAAAAGATCCTCACCGCTCTGGACATCACCGAGTCCGTGGTGGACGAGGCCGTGCAGACCGGCGCGGATCTGATCGTGGCCCATCACCCGGTGATGAACTGCGCCTGGCACCCGGTGCAGACCCTGCGCACCGACGACCGCCAGGGCCGCGTGCTTACCAAGCTGGTGGAAAACCACATTTCCGCCATCTGTATGCACACCAATCTGGACGCGGCAGAGGGCGGTGTCAACGATGTTTTGGCCCAAAAGCTGGGCCTTTTGGACACCCAGCCCCTTACGGAAGAAAAAATTGGCCGGGTGGGTACATTAAAATGTGAAATACCCCTTGTGGACTTCACCCGGTTTGTGGTAAAATCATTAGGATGCAATGGATTGCGCTTTACCGACTGCGGCAAGCCCGTCTGCCGCGTGGCGGTGGGCGGCGGCGCTTGCAGGGACTATATCGCGCAGGCTATTGCATTGGGCTGCGATACCTTTGTGACCTCGGACCTTCGCTACAACGATTTTCTGGACACCAAGGAGCTGAACCTCATCGACGCCGGGCATTTCCCCACGGAGCAGGTCATCGTTCCGGAGCTGTGCCGGCGGCTGCAGGCGGCGTTTTCCGCAGTTTCCGTTTCCACTTCGATCTCGCATAAAAGCGAGGTCATCCAATACTGCATTTGAAGGAGAGAGTAAACTATGTCAGGACATTCCAAGTGGCACAATATTCAGAAAACCAAGGGCGCGGCTGACGCCAAGCGCAGCGCCGCCTTTACCAAGATCGCCAAGGAGATCATCGTGGCGGTGAAGCAGGGCGGCAGCGGCGACCCCGCCAATAACTCCCGCCTGGCCACCGTCATTGCCAAGGCCAAGGCCGCCAATATGCCCAACGACAACATCAAGCGCACCATCGACAAGGCGCTGGGCGCGGGCAACACCGATAACTACGAGTCCGTTACTTACGAGGGCTACGGCCCCTGCGGCGTGGCCGTCATCGTGGAGGCCCTCACCGACAACCGCCAGCGTACCGCCCCGGAGATCCGCCACTACTTCGATAAGTACGGCAAGGGCATGGGCGCCCAGGGCTGCGTCAGCTGGAGCTTTGACCGCAAGGGCGTCATCGTCATCAGCAACGAAGACGAGGAGCTGGACGAGGATACCGTGATGATGGACGCGCTGGATTCCGGCGCGGAGGATTTCTCCGCCGACGGCCCCGTCTTTGAGATCACCACCGACCCCGACGCTTTCAACGATGTGGTGGCCGCTCTGGAGCAGAAGGGCTACACCTTCGAGAGCGCCGAGCTGGAGATGGTCCCCCAGAACTATGTGACCATGACCGGCGAGGACGATGTGAAGAGCATGGAAAAGCTGCTGGATATGCTGGACGACAACGAGGATGTCCAGAATGTGTGGCACAACTGGCAGCAGGACTAAGATCATACCGCTTAAAAACGCACCCTACGGGGTGCGTTTTTTTCGTCTAAACCAAACCATTTCCTCATACAGTAGAGCAAACGACTATGACGGCCTTGCCGTTTGCAGGAGAAAGGAATGGTTGAAAATGACGAGTCAGGTCACAGATATTTATGAGAGCATGGCCCAGCGAACGGACGGCAATATTTATATCGGCGTGGTGGGCCCTGTGCGTACGGGGAAATCCACATTCATCAAGCGCTTCATGCAGACCCAGGTGCTGCCGAGGATGGACGACGACTTCAGCCGGGACCGGGCCATTGACGAGCTGCCCCAGAGCGGCTCCGGGCGCACCATCATGACCGCCGAGCCCAAGTTCATCCCGGAGAAAGCGGTGCAGCTCCGCCTGCCCAACGGCGCAGAATTTGGTGTAAGACTGGTGGACTGCGTGGGCTACCTGGTGCCGGGGGCCATGGGGCAGTTTGAGGACCTGGCCCCCCGGATGGTGATGACCCCCTGGCTGGACCACGAAATTCCCCTGGCCGAGGCGGCGGAGATCGGCACCCGCAAGGTCATCTCCGAGCACGCCACCGTGGGCATCGTCATCACCACCGACGGCACGGTGACGGAGATACCCCGGGAGGACTATCTGGAGGCGGAGGACCGTGCCATCCGGGAGCTGCAAGCCATCGGAAAACCCTTCGTGGTCCTGGTGAACAGCGCCCAGCCCGAGGGGCCCGAGGCGGTAGCCATCGCCGACCAACTCAGCAAAAAGTACGACGCCAAGTGCCTGCCGGTGAACTGCCTGCGCCTGGGCGAGGAGGAGATGCAGGAGATCATCCAGAGCCTGCTGTATGAATTCCCACTGCAAGAGCTGGATGTGTTTTTCCCCTCCTGGGTGGAGGCCCTGCCGGAGGAGCACCCCATCAAAAAGTGCATGGTGGAGCTGGTGGCCCAGGAGGGCGGCAAGCTGACCCATGTGCGCCAAATGGACGCCGTGGCCCGGGAGCTGGAGCAAAACGACATGATCCAGTGCGCAAAGCTCCTGCAAATGGACCTGGGCCTGGGCTGCGCCACGCTGCAAATGGATCCGCCCCGGGCCCTGTTTTACGAAACCGTTGGCAAGGAAACGGGCTTTACAGTGCTGGACGACGGCGACTTAATGACCCTCCTCACGGACCTCTCCAAGGTGCGCCGGGAGTATGACAAGGTGGCCCCGGCCCTCCAGGCGGCCTACCGCACGGGCTATGGCATCGTGACGCCGGAGCTTTCGGAAATGGAGCTGGAGGACCCGGAGATCGTGCGGCAGGGGGGACGGTACAGCTTGAAAATGAAGGC
Organism: Bacteroidaceae bacterium; assembly: GCA_963634265.1. Taxonomy (GTDB): domain Bacteria; phylum Bacillota; class Clostridia; order Oscillospirales; family Oscillospiraceae; genus Vescimonas. The sequence goes on from CAVHCH010000087.1 coordinate 24,732, forward strand.
CAGCGCCCCGTCCATCCACATAATACGGGCGGACATCGAGACCACCGTTTCGCCCATCGTCGGCGACGAAAAGCAGTCCGAGGACATGGTGAATTACCTGCTCCAGCAGTACGAGGGCGACACCCAAAAGCTGTGGCAGTCCAATATTTTCGGCCGAAGCTTCAACGAGATCGTAGGCGACGACCTACAAGCCAAGCTCAAGCGTATGCCGGAGCCGGCACAGAAAAAAATGCGGGAGGCCCTGGAGCGTATCATCAACGAGGGCGGCGGAGGGCTTATCTGCATAATACTGTAAAGACGATTACCATTACAGAAAATAAGGCGGGTGCATCGTGCATCCGTCTTGTTTTTTTGCGCAAACCGTGGTATGATAAAGAAAAAACGGAAGGGAGAGCCGTATGCTGCTTGCTATTGACATAGGAAATTCCAACATCAGTGTGGGCCTGTTCGGAGAGGAACGGGATCTGAAATTTTTGGCCTCCATCGACACCGATAGCCGCAAGACCGCCGACCAGATCAGCATTGACCTGATGAACCTTTTCGCCCTCTACGGCTACGACATCCGCCGTGTCACCGGGGCCATTTTCTCCAGCGTGGTGCCGGGTATCAACTTCATGATGCACAAGGCCCTGACGCGGCTTTTGGGCAAGGAGCCCATGGTGGTGGGCCCCGGCATCAAAACCGGGCTGAACATCCGCATGGAGGTCCACAACCAACTGGGCACCGACCTGGTAGCCAACGCCGTGGCGGCGGTGGAAAAATATCCCGCGCCCATTATCATGATCGAAATGGGCACCGCCACCACCATTTCCTACATCTCCCGCCAGCGCACCTACGAGGGCGGCATGATGTTCCCGGGCGTGCGGCTTTCGCTGGATGCCCTGTCGGAGCACTCGGCCCTGTTGCAAAATGTGGCCCTCCAGCACCCCACCAAGAACCTCATCGGCAAGAACACCGAGGACTGTATGCGCAACGGCATCGTCTACGGCACGGCGGGGATGCTGGACGGCATCATTGACCGCATCAAGGAGACCATTCCCGATGAAAACCCCACCATCGTTGCTACCGGCAGCAATGCCCCGGTCATCGTCCGCTACTGCCGCAACAAAATCATTTACGATAAGTACCTGCTGATGGAGGGCTTGCAGCTCATTTACCTAAAGAACAGAGAGAAATAACAAGAAACGGATTGGCGGCCCTGGGCTGCCAATCCGTTTCTATATCAGCGGGGCGAAAAAGTCTTTTCGCCCCGCTGTCTAAGTTTTTGAAACTTTGAAAAAGTTTCAAAAACTATTGATTTCAATGGTGAGGGACACCCCTCTTGGGTTTCCCTCACACACCCTTCCTTACCGTTATCGAAAATCCTACCACTTTATCGACAGTCTGTATATGTCACTATTTACTTAGCCAAAACCTTTTTCAGCTTGGCAAAGCGGGGAAGAGAGTCCTGCTTGGGCAGGTCCGGCTCGCCCTGGATCAGGGGCAGGGCGTACTCGATGAACTGGTGGTTCACCCCCGTGCCGTCCGCATTGATCCACTCCCGGGGGATCTTCTTTTCCACATTGGCCACCTCCATCAGCGGCACCAGCTTGGTCTTGCAGGCGTAGCGGCCATTCTGAATGCCCCGCTCAAAGGCGATCATGCGTCCGTTGATGCCCGCAATGGCGTTCTCCACGGCGGCCTTACCGGCCATGAAGGACTCCTCGATGTCCGTCTCGGAGGCCAGGTGTGCGCCGCAGCGCTGCAAAAGGTTCAGCTCAATGCCGCGGACCTTTACATCCAGCTCCTCCTTGATGACCTCCGCCAGAATAGAGGCCAGGCCGCCCATCTGGGCGTGGCCGAAGCCGTCGGTCTTTTCCACCTTGGCCTCGGAGACGAAGCCGCCGTCGGCGTAGTGGATGCCCTCGGACACCGCCACCAGGCAGTTGCCCTTTTCTGCGTAGACGCGCTTGACATCGCTGATAAACTTGGGCATATCGAAGTCCGTCTCCGGCAGGTAGATCAGGTCCGGACCCGCGCCGTATTCGCAGGCCAGGGCGGAGGCGGCGGCCAGCCAGCCCGCGTGGCGGCCCATGATCTCCATAATGACCACCATGCCGGTATCATACACATGGGAGTCCAGATACACCTCCATGAAGGAGGTGGCGATGTACTTGGCGGCAGAGGCGTAGCCGGGGCAGTGGTCGGTGCCGAAGAGGTCGTTGTCGATGGTCTTGGGTACGCCCATGACCCGGCACTCGTAGCCTACGGACTGCATGTACTGGTTAATTTTGTTGCAGGTGTCCATGGAGTCGTTGCCGCCGTTGTAGAAGAAGTAGCGGACATCGTATTTCTTGAAAATTTCCAGGATGCGCTTGAAATCCGTGTCGTCCACGGCGGGGTCGGCCAGCTTGTAGCGGCAGGAGCCCAGGGCGGAGGAGGGGGTGTATTTCAGCAGACGCAGCTCCTCGGGGTCCTCCTGGCCCATGTCGAACAGCCGGTCGTTCAGCACGCCCTTGATGCCGTGCTCCGCGCCCAGCACCCGGGTGATGGCGCCGCTTTTCAGCGCCGTGTCGATAACGCCGTAGGCGCTGGCGTTGATAACGGATGTAGGCCCGCCGGACTGGCCGATGATACAGGCGCCTTTCAGTACATTCATGGATTCAATACCTCCTGCGATGATGTATGTGGAATAATTTTTCGGAATCAGCTATCCTATTCTACCATGAGATTTGCATAAAGTAAACGGCCAACCCTTGCAAAATCAAATTTCTGTGGTAAAATCTAAGGCAAGAGAGCAAACCAATATGGATTTGGAATTTATATTGTAAAGGAGATCACGACTATGCCTCTGGTAACATCGAAAGAAATGTTTGAAAAGGCCTATAAGGGCGGCTACGCCATCGGCGCATTCAATGTAAACAACATGGAGATCATTCAGGGCATCACCGGCGCTGCCGCCGACCTAAAGGCGCCTGTTATTTTGCAGGTGTCCAAGGGCGCCCGCAGCTACGCCAACCGCACTTACCTCATGAAGCTGGTGGAGGCCGCTGTCATCGACACCGGCCTGCCCATCTGCCTGCACCTGGACCACGGCGACAGCTTCGAGCTGTGCAAGAGCTGCATCGACGACGGCTTCACCTCCGTGATGATCGACGCCTCCTCCAAGCCCTTCGCCGAGAACATCGCCCTGACCCGCCAGGTGGTGGAGTACGCCCACGACCATGGCGTGGTGGTGGAGGCGGAGCTGGGTACCCTGGCCGGCATCGAGGACGAGGTGAATGTCTCCGCCGAGGACTCCTCCTACACCCGTCCCGAGGAGGTGCAGGAGTTCGTGGAGAAGACCGGCTGCGACTCCCTGGCCATCGCCATCGGCACCAGCCACGGCGCCTATAAGTTCAAGCCCGGCACCAAGCCCCAGCTGCGCTTTGATGTGCTGGAGGAGGTGGAGAAGAAGCTGCCCGGCTTCCCCATAGTGCTGCACGGCTCTTCCTCCGTGCCCCAGGAGTTCGTGGAGAAGATCAATAAGTTCGGCGGCAATATGCCCGGTGCCATCGGCGTGCCCGAGGACCAGCTGCGCAAGGCCGCGTCCATGGCTGTCTGCAAGATCAACATTGACTCCGACCTGCGCCTGGCTATGACCGCCTCCATCCGCGAGTACCTGGCCCTGCACCCGGATCATTTTGATCCCCGCCAGTACCTCAAGCCCGCTCGTCAGGCCATCCATGATATGGTGGCCCACAAGATCGTAGATGTGCTGGGCTGCGACGGCAAGGCGTTCTAAGTTTTCAATTCAAAAAATTCATCGAAAAATGTACCCTGTCATTTTGGCGGGGTACATTTTTTTTGCCGGGAAATTCAGACGGAATTTTCGACAGGTATGTGCGCCCGGATATGACGGGATTCTCACCGGGACGGGTCTATAATCGAAGCGGAGAGGGGGGAGGCCGTTGAGCATTTATATCGACCGGGTGTTTTTGCTGAATCTGGCGGTGGACTATCTTCTGCTGCTGGCGGCGGCGCGGCTGGCGGGTATACCGCTGCGGCGGGTGCGGCTGCTGCTGTGCGCCGCCGGGGGCGGTCTGTACGCGGCGGCGGTGTTCCTGCCGGGGCTGACCTGGCTTTCGCACCCGGCTTGCAAGATGGCCTCGGGCCTGGCTATGGCCCTGCTGGCCTTTGGCCGGGAGCGGGGGCGCTGGAAGCTGGCGGGCCTGTTTTTCCTCCTCTCCGGGGCCCTGGCCGGGGTGATACTGGCCGTGGGCTTCTGCGTAGGTGCGCCGGGCCTGCTGGTAGGGAAGATCTACCGGGCCGAGATAGACTGGAAACTGCTGCTGGGCGGCACGGCGGCGCTGAGCGTAGCGCTGCACCTGCTGTTTCGGCAGGGAGCGAGACACGGAGGAGGGGAATTGATGACAGTTCAGGTAGCCATAGGCGGCCATGTGCGCAAGCTCACCGCCCTGCACGACACGGGCAACACCCTGCGCGACCCGGTGAACGGGCGGCCCGTGCTGGTGGTAGAGCAGTCGGCGGTGCTGGAGCTGCTGCCGGAGCGTGACGCCGCCATTCTGCGGGAGAGTTCCGCGCCGGAGACAGCCATGGCCCGGCTCTACGACGGCGGGAGCGGACTCCACTTCACCTTGCTGCCCTTTCGCAGCGTGGGCACGGAGTCGGGTCTGCTGCTGGCCGTGCGCAGCGACTACATAGCCCTGCACCGCAGGCGGATGCCCCGGACGCTCATTGCCATTTCGCCGGGGCCCGTCAGCGACGGCGGGGCCTACTGCGCCCTGTGGGGCGGCACTATGGAAAGGGGGGAGCACACTGAAGAAGCTGATTCTGCGGATCTGGTGCAGGCTTCTGCGCCTGGTCAGGCCGGATAAGGTCATGTACATAGGCGGCAGCGACACCCTGCCGCAGCCGCTGAGCCGAGAGAGGGAAGCGGAGCTCATCGCCCGGATGGGCCAGGGGGACTTTGCCGTGCGGCAGACCCTCATTGAGCACAATCTGCGCCTGGTGGTCTACCTGGCCCGCCGGTTTGAAAACACGGGCATCAACATGGAGGACCTCATCTCCATCGGCACCATCGGCCTCATCAAGGCCATCAATACCTTCCGGGCGGACAAAAACATCAAGCTGGCCACCTACGCCTCCCGGTGCATTGAGAACGAAATTCTCATGTACCTGCGCAAAAACTCCGCCCAGCGGACGGAGGTGAGCTTCGACGAGCCCCTGAGCACAGACTGGGACGGCAAGGAGCTGCTGCTCAGCGATGTCCTGGGCACCGACGGCGACACGGTGATGCGCCCCATCGAGGCGGATGTAGACCGCAAGCTGCTCCGGGACGCAGTGGGGAAGCTCTCCTCCCGGGAGCGGGACATCATCACCCTGCGCTTCGGCCTGGGCGGGAAAAAGGAGATGACCCAAAAGGAGGTAGCCGACCGCATGGGCATCTCCCAGTCGTACATTTCCCGGCTGGAAAAGCGCATCATCCTGCGCCTAAAGCGGGAAATTCTCAAAATGAGCTGAAAAAGTGCCGGGTCACACGATCCGGCACTTTTATAATAAATATGTATCCGCGCCTCACTCCAAAAACAGGGCGGCGGGACGGTTGACCACCATCATATTGTAGTATTTCAGCAGGTGATAGTCGTCCTTATCCAGCTTAATAGTGTTGAGAAGCCGCTCGCTCTCCTCCAGGGGCTCCTTGGAAATGAGCGTCTTCACCGCAATGGGTGCAAAGAAGGGACTGCTGCCGATGCCGGAGAGCAGGCCGATGGCCGGGGTCCGGGTCTGCATGGGGTTGAGCATGCAGATGTACATTTTCTCCGCCTCGTTGATCTGGTTGTTGAGCACCATGTGTGTGATGGTGTCGTAGGCTTTCATTTCGCCGGTAAAGAGGTGCTGGCAGCGGTCGGGATTGGAAAAATCTTCCACGCCTACATAGAGCATCACATCCACCGCCTCGCCCGCCGTAGAAGGGGAGAAGCACAGCAGCGACCGCACGATCTGGCGAATGCGCCCATCGTAGTAGTACATATAGGCCCGGGCCTGGTTAAAGTAAAAATTCTTCGGCAGAACAGGCTCCGAATGGACCACCGGCGGGTGATAGTCGATGAAGCACTTGAGGTCTATGTCCAGCTTCTGGGCGATGTCATACAGGGTCTCGATGTCTATGGTGATGGTCCCGTTTTCATATTTTGACACGGTGGCCTTGCTCTTATTGATCATGGAAGAGAACTGCTCGATGGTGTAGCCGCGGCTTTTTCTGTATTTTTTTATGCGCTGCCCCACATGGTAGCCAAATGAACTCATGCGATGCACCTCCTATACAGTCCTATTATAGCAATCCTTCCCCCAAAAGTCAACAATTTGTTTCACATAATGAAACCGATTGTTTCCATACTTTCAGCAAAATAAACGCAAAAAAATTTTGCACAAAAATTTTCCCGGATTTTAATAAAATAGATGAAATCGCAGATTTAACACCCAGATACAGGCATAATCCGTTGACTGACGGGGCATTTTTCGTTATAATACACTTATCGGGTGGAAGTGGTTTTTCCACCGGAAAACAGTAAAGGAAGTGAGTCAAGTGGCAAAGAAAGGAAAACTGGTTTTCAGAGCAGACCGCTGCAAGGGCTGCGAACTGTGTGTAAACGCATGTCCTATGAAGATCCTGAAGCTTGATGATGAGGCCGTGAACAGAAAGGGCTATCATCCCATCAGTGTAACAGATCCCGACAAGTGTATTGCTTGTGCCAGCTGCGCGTTGATGTGCCCGGACGGCATCATCAATGTCTATGTTGAGGAATAAGTAGGAGGGTAACAAAGAAATGGCAGAAAAGAAATTAATGAAGGGTAACGAAGCCTTCGCTGCCGCCGCTATCAACGCCGGCTGCAGATACTATTTCGGTTACCCCATCACCCCGCAGAGCGAGGTCCCCGAGTATATGTCCAGAGAGCTGAAGAAGGCCGGCGGTGCATTCATCCAGGCTGAGTCTGAGCTGGGCGCTATCAATATGGCTTACGGCGCATCCGCTGCCGGTGGCCGCGTGCTCATCACCTCTTCTTCTCCCGGTATCGCTCTGATGCAGGAGTCCATCGGCCTGCTGTGCTCCGTCGAGCTGCCCGTGGTCATCATCAATGTTATGCGCGGCGGCCCCGGCATCGGCTCCATCCAGCCCGGCCAGGCAGACTACAACCAGGTCACCCGCGGCGGTTCCAACGGCGACTATCACACCATCGTCCTGGCTCCCAACTCCATCCAGGAAGCCATCGACATGATCGGCAAGGCCTTCGACCTGGCCGATGAATACAGAAACCCCGTCATCATCGCGGCCGACGGTATGCTGGGCCAGATGATGGAGCCTGTGGTCATGCCCGAGGCCAAGCCCGCCCTCACCGAGGACGAGATCCCCGTGGCCAAGCCCTATGCTCTGACCGGCCACAAGAATAAGCGTGACCGTCACGCCATCAACTCCGTGTGGCTCAAGCAGGAGCTGCTGGAGAACTACATCAATGAATACTGGCCCAAGTACGAGAAGGCCGAGCGCGAGCTGCAGGATTGGGAGTCCCGTGATCTTGCCGGCGCCGAGGTCGTGTTTGTGGCCTATGGTTCCACCTCTCGTATCGCCATGGAGGCCATGGAGATGCTGGCAAGCGAGGGTATCAAGGTCGGTCTGATCCGTCCCAAGACCCTGTGGCCCTTCCCCAACAATGCCTTTAAGGAGATCGACTTCAACACCACCAAGCACATCATCTCTGTGGAGCTGTCCCAGGGTCAGATGATCTACGATGTGAAGCTGGCCGTGGAGTGCAAGCTGCCTGTCAGCCTCATCAACCGTGTCGGTGGTATGCTGCTGGATCCCCAGGAGATCGTTGATCGGACCAAGAAGATTATGGAGGTGAAGTAAGTTGAAGCCCGTATTTGAATATACTAAAGGTATGCGTGAGACCGAGCTGCACTACTGCCCGGGCTGCACGCACGGTATTGCTCATCGTCTGATTATGGAAGTGCTGGAGGAGCGCGGCGACCTGGGCAACTGCATCGCCGTTTCCCCCGTGGGCTGCTCCATCGTTGCCCACCAGTACATGAATGTTGATATGATCGAGTCCCCCCACGGTCGTGCCCCCGCTGTTGCCTCCGGCATCAAGCGCGTGCATCCCAACTCCCCGGTGTTTACCTACCAGGGCGACGGCGACCTGGCCTCCATCGGTACCAACGAGATCATTCACGCTGCCGAGCGCGGCGAGAAGTTCTGCACCTTCTTCATCAACAATGCCATTTACGGCATGACCGGCGGCCAGATGGCCCCCACCACGCTGATCGGCCAGAAGGCCACCACCTGCGTGGAGGGCCGTACCGTGGAGCAGGCCGGTATGCCCATGCGCATGTGCGAGCTGATCTCCTGCCAGGACCGCGCCGTGTATGTGGAGCGCGTTTCTCTGGATTCCCCCGCCAATGTGCGCAAGGCTAAGTCTGCCATCCGCCGCGCCTTCAAGGTGCAGGATCTGAAGCTGGGCTTCGCGTTTGTTGAGTTCCTGTCCATCTGCCCCACCAACTGGGGTCTGTCCGCTCCTAAGTCCATGGAGTGGCTGCGGGAGAACATGATGCCTTACTATCCTGTGAAGCAGTTCAAGTGCCCCGAGGAAGTCAAGGAGGTAAAGTAAATGGCTACTAAAAAGGTTTTTGTGGCCGGCTTCGGCGGCCAGGGCGTGCTTTTGATCGGCCAGATGCTGGCCTACGCCGCAATGTACGAGGGTAAAGAGGCCACTTGGATGCCCTCTTACGGTCCCGAGATGCGTGGCGGTACGGCCAACTGCACCGTCTGCATTTCCGATAAGCCCATCGCGTCCCCCCTGGTCACCACCTGCGATGTGCTGGTGGCCATGAACGGTCCTTCTCTGGACAAGTTCGAGGATATGCTGGTTCCCGGCGGTCACCTGTTCGTGAACGCTTCCGTTATCAACTATAAGGCCCGCCGCACCGATGTGAATGTCCACTATGTGGACTGCACCCACATCGCCGAGCACGAGGTCGGCAACGGCAAGACCGCCAACATGGTCATGCTGGGCGCCATCATCCGCGCTTCCGGCGTGGTGAGCCTGGACATCATGGACAAGGTCCTGGCCAAGACCATGACCGGCAAGAAGGCCGCCCTGATTCCCGCCAACAAGACGGCTCTGTCTGCCTGGAAAGAGTAAGAAGGAAGATTTATCTTGAAACGAATTACGCTTATTGTGGGTCATTACGGAAGCGGCAAGACCGAGTTTTCCGTAAACCATGTCATCAACCTGAAAAAGCAGTATGATAAGGTAGCCATCCTGGATATGGATATTGCCAACCCCTACTTCCGCAGCAGGGAGCGGCAGGAGTTCCTGGAGGATATGGGCATTGCCATCCACTTCAACTCCTTTGGCTACGACATCACCGAGGACCTTCCGGCCATTTCCGCCTGTATGCGGGCGCCGCTGGAAAACAAAGACTATGTGGTGGTGGCCGATGTGGGCGGCGACAACGCCGGCGCACGGGTGCTGAACCAGTTCAGAAAGTACTTTGTGGACGAGTCCGACTGTGAAATGCTCATTGTGGTGAACGCCAACCGGCCGGAGACGGCCACCCTGGAGGGCGCTCTGTACCACATCGAGACCATCCAGGCGGAGACCGGGCTCAAGGTCAAGGGCCTTATCAACAACACGCACCTGCTGCGCGAGACAAAGGTGGAGGACATTCTGGAGGGCTATCGCCTCTGCCAGGACATCTCCCGGGAGACGGGCATTCCCATCACCTACACCACCTGCGTGGAGAAGCTGGTGCCGGAGCTGGAAAAGGTCAAGGCCGAGCAGGGCCTGGACGACATGGTGATCTACCCCATCAAGCTCTATATGCGGCCTACTTGGCTGGATAGAAAGTAAACGGATTCGTGGGAGCCCCCGCCTATGCGGCGGGGGCTCCTTTTTTCATTGACAAATGGCTGATTTGGGCCTATCATAGAGATAGCTAAGAAGGGGAATGGACAACTGTGGAGGGGACGGAGGTTAATTGGGCGCCGTATGCGAAGGTTAGGATGGAGCTCAAGGGGGTGCTGGCTAAGGGGACTAGCAATGCCCAAATTGGTACGATCACTGTTGCCTTGAAGGGCGGCCATTGAGAAATAAACTTATTAGACAGAATTAGGAGGAAAACGGTATGAAGAAGTTGTATAAATCCAATGATAACAAGATATTGGCAGGGGTTTGTGCGGGGATCGCGGAGTATTTTTCTGTTGATCCTACGCTGATCCGGCTGGCTTGGGTCGTGTTTTGTGCGCTGGGAGGAAGCGGGGTTTTGGCTTATATTATCTGCGCGTTGGTCTTCCCCAACAAGCCGATTGACGAATAATCGCCAATTTGAAGCACCCGTCCGAATGGGCGGGTGCATTTTTTCGGGGAAATTTCGGGGAAATTCGGTGCGGTTTCGGGGAAGTGATGGTGCAGTTTTGGGGAAGCATTTGGGGAATGCTTGAGGAAGTTTTGGTGCAATGAAAAGAAGCAGCGGGGGGCGCTGCTTCTTTTCCCCCTACTTGGAGAATGAAAGGAAGGGGGTATGTTGTAGGCGACCGGTGAAGGGGTCGGATCGCTAAGGGGGTGATGCGGCTGCGTCCGTCAAAGGCAGGATGAAGTCTCATCCACAGACACGAGCCAGTAAAGAACGCATCATTACTTGATAGAGCCGCACTTACTCGCCGGTGTACTCGGCGATGGTCACGGTGATTCTGCCGATATAGTCGCTCGACTCAGTCAGAGTGCCAGTGAGAGTCAGATGGGCCGTGTCGGTGGGAGCGTTTTCCAAAGTGGTGCCAACAGCAGAAATAAGATTTATTTGAGGCTTGTCGAAAGTGCCCGTGACATTGTCTTTGAAATCATCCTCAAGCGTACCAGGCGTATAGGTGAGATTCGCGGTGATAGGGGCATTGGAGTGGTTGGTGACGGTCACGGTGTGGTCATCGTTCTCGTTCTGATCCCAAGTGCCCTTATATGTGTGAGTATCGGGGTCCCAAGCGCCGGAGGTATAGCTAAAGTTCATATTGCCCCAGGTGATGTCCACGCTGTAAACCTTCTTGTCGGAAGTACCGCTGTTGTAGGTCGCCTTAACAATCGTGCCTGCGTTGCCGGTTAGGGAGTTGATGGTGGCGGCGTAGGCGGGGACGGCGGCGAGGGAGAAGACCAGGGCCAGTGTAAGAATAAGCACAAAGATTTTTTTCATGTTTTTTCATCCTTTCTGCGTAATTGTTATCTATATCAACCCTGTGGCCGGGCGGCTCCGCCTTTGCCGGAGCGCGGCTTGGGGGTCAATACCTAAAAATGAACCTGTCGAAAATTCCTGCGGTATTTTCTGCCAAAAGGCTCGCAGTCTGCTGCGCGCATAATTTTGAGCCTTTGGCTCAAAATTCCACACTTGCAGCCTGAGAGGTGTTTTTCCCCACGCACATGTCGCGGTGAAAAACGATTTTAATTCTTTGCCGCCTGCGGGCGGCAAACTCTGCGAGGATCTTTAACACACTGAAATTGTTGGTTTGCAAATTTTTATTTTATTACGGTGACGGTCACGGGAATCTCGGCGTTGAGGGTGGCCCAGCGGCCTGTGGGTTGGTCATAGAAGGAGACCACGAATTTCCCGTCGTAGACCCCGGAGCTGAGACGCTCCGCCGTGCCCTCCGCCAGGTCCAGGGTGGTTAGCTGGGTGCCGGGGGCCAGGCTGCCGGATTGCAGGATCACGGTGTCCTGTATCACAAGCTGCACGATGGCGTCCTGGTTGGACTGGGAGGGGTTGCCGAAGACCAGGGAAGCCTTTTGGGTGGACAGGTCGATGGTCACTTCCTTGGCGTAGGTGAGGGACACCGCGCCGCCGCCCTCGGGGGCCTCCAGCTTCGTGTCGTTGTTATCGCCCTCGATGGGCTGGGCGTTGACCTCGGATTTCGGGGGCAGGGGAGTGGGGGTCGGGTCCGGGGTGTCCTTGCCGCCGCTGCCGATAAACTTGCAGCTCACCACCGTGATGAGCAGGAGCAGGAGAAGCAGAAGCAGCAGGAGCCAGCGGCGTTTGCGTTTCTTTTCCGCCTCTTTTTGGGACGCGGTATTCTTGTTTTGCACATCCATTATGTATCACCTCCCAGGCGAACGGTCACTGTGCCGACGGTCTCGCTCTGCATATCATGCTCCGGCTTCCCAGAGAGGACCAGCCAGGCGTATTTTTTATCATCGACAGCTACGGTGAGGGGGCTTTCCATGGGGGCGTTTGCGTCATCTACGAAGCTGCCCTCCACGGTGGAAGCAGGGTCGGCCTTAGCATAGACCAGCTCCACGGTGATGTCGGTATTGCCCTGGTTTTCCACGGTGATCTTGCCGCCGTCCTGGACATCCACCGACCACTGGCCCGGTGTATACTCGTGCTTCTCGGGGTCCCAGGGGCCGTCTGTGTAGGTGAAAGCCATGTCGTTCCAGGTGATGGTTACGCTGATGATCTGCGGCTTTTCATAGCCACAGGTTTCGCAGACCAGGCCGCTGAAAACATGGTTCGCCGGGGTGTCGGTGCTGTCGCACCGGGAGCACTGTTTCCAGTGCTGGGTTTCGTTGGTTACCCAAGTGCCGCCATCATAGTCATGGCCCAGGGCGGGGATGGTGACAGATTTTGTAGCCCCGCAGAACGGGCACTTCTGCTGCTTTCGACCATTTGTTGTGCAGGTGGCCTGTGTGTATACAGTGCCGGTGTCAACAAAATCACTATCCTCGTGGGAACAAATTACATACGGCGTCACACTAATTTCCGCTGTTGTATAGTTTTTCGGGTCATAGGGCGTAAAAATAACCTTTATTCGTGACGATGTACCAGTTCCTGTAACTTTCTCGTCGACATTCTTCCAACTGTATGTGCCGGGGACTATTTCGTTGGTATAGGGATTTATCATAGTGCCGCTGATAAACTCGTAGTCACCTACGCGCGCACTTTTTTTCAGGTCGATGGTTTCCGAAGTTGGGTAATCAGCTTGATTGGGCTTTGGCTCGGTAGGCTGTACGGTCAATGTGACCACAGGGCCCGTTACCGAAGCACTTCGGCCGCTTACAGAATCTGTGCCGGTGACGACCACATAGAAGTAATAATCGCCCACAGGCAAGTCGGTGGAGGTGGTATAGCCCCCTATACGGTCTGTTCTTCCAACTTCTCTCGGATTACTCCCGTTTACATCATCACACTGATAGTACACATATTCATAGGTGTAACCATCATCGGGGGAGTGGTTGCCGAGGCCGGGGTCATTACGGCCAAGTCCGTAGTATGTTTGACGGATGCTGCCTTGCCAAGTGATAGACGGTTCATATATGAACAAAGCATAGAGCGTGTGGTCTTCTGTGGCTGTGACTTCGGTATCATTCGTGATCTGCGTACCTTGGCCGTTTTTCTCCGTAAACCAGCCTATGAAAACCCGCACATTCGATGTGGGAGTAGGCAGTTCGCCGTAGGTGCTGCCATAGGTCACGGTTCGTGTTGCATAAGTACTGCCATCCCAATCAAATTTCACGGTGTACTTTGCGGGCGTCCAGTGGGCGTAGAGTTTTTGTGTTGACGCAAGCGTGAAAATGTCTGTTTCTTCTACCTTATCGCCGCCGGTTTCTTTTGTAAACCAGCCTACGAGGTCATACCCCGGTTTGGTAGGCGTGGGGAGTTCACCGTATGGCTCGCCGTATGTTACATATTTATTTATAAAGTACCCTTTACCCCCGGTGGCATCAAATGTAATCATGTATCGCTTTACAGTCCAGTGCGCGTAGAGCGTGTGACCGCCAAAAGTATCGACAATGGTATTTTTGTCTACCTTTGTGCCGCCGGTTTTTGCCGTGTACCAGCCGTCAAATTGATAGCCTTTTCGGGAAGGCGTGGGCAGCGTTCCGTAGGCGCTGCCAAAAGTCACGGTCTGCGAGGCGGGGCTGACCGTGCCGCCGTTGGGGTCAAAGGTAACTTTTTCGGTGGTCACCTGGTCGTATAGAATATCAAACCCAATTAGAAATCTATTGGGGTATGTTGCCGCGTACTGCGTAGAACCCCAAAAGGCAAAGTTGTACGAAATCGTCTTTTTTGTATTGGTATCATTTTTATATTCCAGCGTCAGTACTTTATCGGATTTGCTTGTCATTTCAAATTGACGCACGGTGATACTATCACCGTCTACTGTGCCAGATTTTCCATACCGCGACCCACCAAAAAACACAGTGCCTTTGCTTGAGCTGTAATCCTTGTATTTTTTTGTTCTTGCAGTAACGGTCATATCCGATGCAGTTGTTCCATTCAAATTGAGCAACTGAAAACTGGCAGCAGCGACTGCGAGATTGTTGTTTGTAGATTGATGGCCGCCGTAAAACTTAAATGTCTGCGTCACCGTACAGGTTGTGTTGGCAGGGACTTCAAGGCTCGTGGTAAAGGGGACGATGTAAAGCTCTGACAATTTATTCTGTTCAGTGGAAAATTGAATGCGTTGGCCATTTGTTAAATTCGTGATGGTGTATTTTGCGGTAGACTTGTCATCTGATCTGCCTGGCGTATAGGTGGTGCTTCTAATATCACTGCCGGATTGTACTTGCTTATGTACTTTACTGTCGTCAATGACTATCTGGGGCTTCACTTCCGTGTCCGCCGCCTCCGCCGTTTCCACTGTCACCGGGATCATCGTATACACCAAGCACAGGCACAGCACTGCACTCAAAATCCGCTTTCTGAGAGTCATCCATCCCACGCTCCTTTGTCCAGTTCTCCGTCAACCTTTCCATTCAAAGGCACCGGCGCTCCGCTGCGCCGTATTTTCCGCCGCGGGTCAAGATAAAATGGGTCTTGACAGCGGGAAAATCTTTTCTATAATGTGATTATAACGCGTTCACCTATGAACGAAGCAAGCACTTTTTTGGAGGTTTTTGACTATGGGAATGGAAAAAGGACTCTTCCAAATCACCGAAGCCGCCCACGCCTGCGGGCTCTCCCGCAGCACCCTCCTGCGCATGGAGGAGAAGGGCCTGCTGACCCCCGCCTACACGGCCCCCGAAAGCGGGCGACGCTACTACGACAACCACAATGTGGGCAAGATCATGCAGATCGAGAAGTTCAAGGCCATGGGCGTCAGCAACGAGGAGATCATCGACTATTTCGTGCGGGGCGGCGAGGCCGCCGATATGCTGGCCATCCTGGAAAGCCGACTGCACGATCTCCAGCGCAGCGTGGAGGAGCTGCGGCTGCGCGTTAGGGCGCAGGACAGCATTTCCGTGCAGGTCATGACCCTGCCCGCCGTCACCTGCATTGTTCACCGATTCCAGGGATGCACGGTACAGGAGAAATATGACGCTATGTACGCGCTGTATCACCAGTGCATACGCAAGGGATATGTGCTCTCGGACGAGCCGCTGTTTGCCATCTCCGACCGCAAGGACTACCTGGAGGGGTACATCGGCACCGAGCCGTTTCCCATTGATGTGTGCGTCCCGCTGCGGGCGGACAGGGCCCCGGAGGAGGCGGTGGTGCTGCCGGAGTGCCGGGTGCTCTCGGTGCTCTACTGCGGCGAATACGACGGCATCGACGAGGCGTGGCTGCGGCTGGGCAGGGAAGTGAAGGAACGGGGGCTAAAGCCCGTGGCTCCGCCCCGGGTGCTGGGCATCGTGGCACCCTACACGGGTCGGGAGATCGAGACCCGACGCTACTGCTCGCGGCTGGTGCTGCCGGTGGAGGAATGAATACATATTTTAATAAGCAGCCGCAGGCCGAGGGGTTCCCGGTCTGCGGCTGGGTTTTTACTTGTCAAAGGCGGGGTTGGTGAAGTATACATTCTTTTGGTCCATTTTCTCTTTCGCCAGGCGCAGGCCCTCACCGAAGCGCTGGAAGTGAACGATCTCCCGGGCTCGCAGGAACTTGATGACATCGTTGACATCCGGGTCGTCGGACAGGCGCAGGATGTTGTCGTATGTGACGCGGGCTTTCTGCTCGGCGGCCAGGTCCTCGGTGAGGTCCGCGATGACATCGCCCTTGACGGCCATGGAGGCGGCGTTCCAGGGGAAGCCGGAGGCCGCGGTGGGGTAGACGCCGGTGGTGTGGTCCACAAAGTAGGCGTCGAAGCCCGCGGTCTTGATGTCCTTCTCCGAGAGGTTGCGAGTGAGCTGGTGGACGATGGCGCCGATCATCTCCAGGTGGCCCAGCTCCTCGGTGCCGATGTCCGTCAGCAGGCCCTTGAGCTCGGCGTAGGGCATGGCGTAGCGCTGGCTCAGATAGCGCAGGGATGCGCCGAGCTCGCCGTCCGGGCCACCGTATTGACTGATTATGACCGCCGCCAGCTTCGGGTTGGGGTTTGCGATGCGGACGGGGTATTGCAGCTTCTTTTCATACACAAACATCAGCTATTTCCTCCTTCGTCCCAGGGCCACGGGTCGTTGAGCCAGCGGTAGCCGCCGGGGGTGATGTCGGTTTGCAGCACCGGGCCGTAGGTCTCCTGGTAGCGCTTGCGGCCCTCCTGGGCCAGGGCGATATAGCTCCAGTAGAGCTCCAGGGCCTCTTGGTCGTCGGCGTGGGTGGTCAGGTACAGGCCCAGCTCATCCACGGCGAAGTCCAGGGCCATCAGCTCCGAAAGGGCGCTGTTTACAGCCGGAAAGCGGCTTTTCAGCTCCCGCTGAAAGGGCAGGTCCAGACCCGGGAACAGCGTGCCCTGCTGCAAGGCCTCCCGGCGGTCGTACTGCTTGGGATTCTTGCCCTGCATGGGAATATAGGGAAAAGCCAACGAGGCGCAGGCACCGGGCAGCGAGCCCTGCTGGGTGGTGCAGGACGCCGATTCCATGCCTGCGGCGGATTTTTCCGTATACAAATTCATTTCCTCCTCATAGGGTTTTGTTCCACACGGAACATTCCATTTTATGCAGGGGAAAAAGAATAGGGGACAGGGGGATGCAGCGTGTCGAAAAAATCTTTTCGCCACGCTGCATCCGTTTTTTCGACTTTTTCAAAGTTGAAAAAACAATTGATTTTAATAGTGAGGGACACCCTTCTTGGGTTTCCCTCACACTCCCTTCCTTACCGTTATTATAATTTTCCCATTTTATCGACAGTCTGGGATTTGCATTTGCGGATAAGTGTGATAGAATGAATGCAGGACGCGGCGCATACAATGACCCGAAAGGGGAGTGGCGTCGTGATCGTATTGCTGAAAAAGAAGACTGTGCTGCTGGTTTGCGGGGCTGTGGCCCTGGTGCTGGGGGCCGTGTGCGCCCTTTGTATTTCCCGGGACAAGCCCGTTCTATCCACCGTGAGCCCCCAGCCTGCCGCCCGGACGCTGATCCTGGACGCCGGGCACGGCGGGGAGGACGGCGGTGCGGTCTCTGCTGCCGGGGTGCCGGAGAGCAGCATCAATCTGCACATCGTACAGAAGCTGGAGCTGCTGTTCGCCTTCGTAGGGGAGAGCACCACCCTCACCCGCACCGGGGAGGACGCCATTTACTCCGACGACGCCCAGACCCTCCGGGAGAAAAAAGTTTCCGACCTGAATAACCGGGTGGACCTGGTGAATGAAACGCCCAACGGCTTTCTCATCAGCATCCACCAAAACAGTCTCCCGGGCACCCGCGCCCGGGGCGCTCAGGTGTTTTATAACGCCGTAGAACCCGCCCAGGCTGCCGCTGTGTCCGTGCAGCAGGCCCTCAACAGCGGCGTGAATACAAGCGGCAAAAACGCCAAGCAAATCGACGAATCCATATTTCTAATGAATAACATCCAGCGCCCGGGCATCCTGGTGGAGTGCGGTTTCCTGTCCCACGCCGGGGAAGCAGAGCTGCTCCAGACGGACGGCCACCAGCTTCGCCTGTCCACCGCAATCGTGTCCGGGTATCTACAATGCAGAACGGAGAAAAAGTAGCCATGAAAGCCAAAACCCTATTCTATTGCACCCAGTGCGGCAACGAAACACCCAAGTGGGCAGGCCGCTGCCCCGCCTGCGGCGCATGGAACACCATCGTGGAGCAGCCCGAGGTAAAGCCCACGGCTATAAAGAGCGCCCGCCCGCTGCTCCGCAGCGCTGTAAAGGCAAGTGCCATTACAGATATGACCACCGACCGGGAGATACGATTCTCCACCGGCATGGGCGAATTGGACCGGGTTTTGGGCGGCGGCGCGGTGAAAGGCTCCTTGGTTTTGGTGGGCGGCGCGCCAGGTATCGGCAAGTCCACCCTTATGCTGCAAATTTGCAAGAGGCTTGGCGAGCAGTTCCGGGTGCTCTATGTCTCCGGCGAGGAATCCGTCCACCAGCTCAAGCTCCGGGCCCAGCGCCTCCACGCAGAAAGCGAAAATCTTTTCGTTCTCTCCGAGACCAATCTGGGCGATGTTCTGGAGTGCGTACAGACCGAGCAGCCGGACATTTTGATCGTAGACTCCATTCAGACCCTTTATAACGAGGAGATCAGTTCCCCCGCCGGCGGCATCGGCCAGGTGAAGGACTGCACCATGAAGCTCATGCAGCTGGCCAAAGAGGGGAACATCACCATTTTCGTCATCGGCCATGTGAATAAGGAGGGCTATATTGCCGGGCCCAAGGTCCTGGAGCATATGGTGGACTGCGTGCTCTATTTCGAGGGCGACCAGCACATGACCTACCGCATCCTCCGGGCCGCCAAGAACCGTTTTGGCGCTACCAACGAGATCGGCGTGTTCGAGATGCTGGACAGCGGCCTGCGGGAGGTGGAGAACCCCTCGGAAATGCTCCTCTCCGGCCGCCCGGAGGACGCTCCCGGCTCCTGCGTCACCTGCGTCATGGAGGGCGCAAGGCCCGTTTTGGCCGAGGTGCAGGCCCTGGTGGCCCCGTCCAACGCCAACTATCCCCGCCGCACCTGCAACGGCCTGGATTCCAACCGCGCCGCCATGCTCCTGGCCGTTTTGGAAAAGCGCGGCGGGCTGAAGGTCTCTCAGTGCGACGCCTATTTCAACATCATCGGCGGCCTGACCCTGGACGAGCCCGCCTCCGACCTGGCCGTTCTTACCGCTGTCGCCTCCAGCTACCTGGATAAGCCCATTCCCACGAAGCTGGCCGCGGTAGGGGAGGTGGGGCTCTCCGGCGAGCTGCGCAGCGTCAACCATATCGAGCAGCGCCTGGCCGAGGTGCAGCGCCTTGGCTTCACCCAGTGCATCGTTCCGTCCCAGCAGGCCGATAAGCTCCGGGCACCCGGCGACCTGCGGCTCCTGCCCGTTAAAAATATAGGCCAGGTCCTTCGGCTTTTGGCCCACGACGAGCTTTGAATATAAAAAGTCCTCCGTTTTGCACGGAGGACTTTTTGCTTACTTTTTCTCTTTTAAGTTCTTATCCAGCGGTTTCTTCCCGGCCACGGCCCGGTAGTGGTTCACCTTGTCCAGCCGTTTTTGCTGCTTCATGGCCTTTTCCTTGTCCTTGGCCTTCTTTTCGCGCATCTGCTGGTCCTTTTTCTTCTTCTCCCAGTACTCGCTCTTTTCATCGTTTTCCAGATCCTTGTACTTCTCCGGGTGCCGGGCCCAGTCGATGCGGTAATAGAGCAGCCCCACAAACAGCAGCGCGCCCACAGCGCACACCGCGTAAAAAAGAATCGTCCAAAACATAGCCATACCTCCACAAATGTTACCATTAGTATACCGCAGTTCGTCCCTGATTACAAGATAATTCTTAAAACCTGCGCAAACGGAAGATTTCCTGTTGTTTTTGCCGGAATTTGGGGGTATAATACAGCGGTAATAAATTTACATACAGGGAGGAAAAAGTATGTTTACGACCTTTAAGGAAATCGAATCCTTCGTTCTCTCGCAGAACATGAAAAAGCGCATCGCCCTGGCTAACGCCCATGACGAGCCCGCCCTCAGCGCCGTGGTGAACGCTAAGCGCAGAGGCGTGGTGGAGGGCACCCTCATCGGCAAAAAGGCCGATATCATCCAGATGCTCCACGACATGGGCGAGAGCGAGAGTGACTACGAGATCATCGACTTCGACGGCGAGGAGCTGGAGTCCGCCAAGATCGCCATTAAGCTGGTGAAGGAGGGGAAGGCCGACATCCCCATGAAGGGCATTTTGCAGACCTCCAACTTCGCCCGCGCCATCCTCAACCGCGAGACCGGCCTCATTCCCGCCAGTGGCCGCCGCTTGGTGAGCCAGTGCGGTATTTTCGAGTACGAGGGCCGCTTCGTTATGATCACCGACGCCGCCATCAACATCAATCCCGATGTGGACACCCAGATCGGCATTGTGGAGAACGCCCTGCCCGTGGCTAAGGCCCTGGGCAACGACTGCCCCAAGGTGGCCGTACTCTCCGCCGTGGAGAATGTCACCGAGAAGATGGCCAGCACCGTCACCGCCGCCGAGATCGCCAAGCGCGGCGTTCCGGGCTGCATCATCTCCGGCCCCCTGGCCCTGGACGGCGCCATTTCCATGGAGTCCGTGAAGCACAAGGCCATCCACGACCCCGTGGCCGGTCAGGCCGACATTCTGCTGGTGCCCTTCATCGAGATCGGCAATGTGCTCTACAAGGCCTGCACCTACATCGCCGGCAAGACCATGGCCAGCACCATCTGCGGCGCGTCCTGCCCGGTGGTCATCACCAGCCGTGCCGACACCCCCGACAGCAAGTATTACTCCATCCTCATGGCTGTACTCCGCTGCATTAAGGGCTGCTGAAAGTTGAAAAAATACCGGGAGGCGCATGGCTTCCCGGTATTTTCATCGCAAAAAGGGGAGGGGCGCTCAAGAGGCGTTGTCTTGCGCAAGGTCGTTCCAGCCAAAAATCCTAATCAGACGCTGATTTGTATAGTAATAGGCGCTGGCAGGGAAATTTTCGAGATTAGAGGTATTGGAACACAGCAAGTAATCGACCGTTCTTCCGTTGCTGTCCTTCACCACATCACAGATGATCGTGGCGTGATTGGTGGGCTTATCAACACCCATCAAAATGAGGTCGCCCGGCTGGCCGGAATAGTAGTTCGCATTGACATCGCAAAGCAGCTTATCAGGCGAAGCTGATGTGGCATAGTCCGTGAACCCACCAACATTGATCCACGACCGGTAAAACTTCTTTGTACTTTCAAAAAACCAACCATCCGTTTGCCGGATACCGCCCGCGTACAGCACCTGGGACGCAAAATTCATGCAGTTCCCGCCGACCGAATCGTATGCGTGATAGTTTGGATTCCGCACGGCTGCCCATTGGCGGGCATAGCCCACCGCCGCCGCTCTGTCGTAAGGATGGTCGCAGGCCGGATCATCCCCGGTGTCACCGCCCAGCTGGGCTTTCCGCCTTTCGATATTGCTTAAAACGACACCGATTTTCGCGTCGGAGTTGCTGGCCGCATCGTATTTGAACATATAGAACGGGTTGCACTCGGATTTATGCTTGCTGATCCTCCAAACACAATCCTCGCCCAGCTCCAGGGTGAAGTGGTGCTCAATGTCAGACTCCTTTGTCAGCACCGACAGCCCTGCATACTGCTGGTCGCAGCTTTCCCAGACCTCGACCTCCACTTTTGTCTCGGAAATATGGTGAATGTTTGCGATTCTCAAACTTAAATTATAATAGCTTATATGTAAGTCAATGGGGGACCTTTCGCGCACGGCGATCATGCTGCCCCAAATAGTGGTCTCCAGCTTCTCAATGTCGGCAGAAGCAAACAGGTCCGGCTTGGCGGTAATGCTGAACCCGCCGATGGAAGAATAAAACGAATCCAGATAATCCACAATTTTGCTATACTGGTCTTCCGTTAAACCGTCACTTCTTTTTGCGGAAGTGTCTTTAGGGGTTGGTTTACTCGACGCCGGAGTTTCCCTAACCTCAGTTTCCGCAGGGGGCTCAGCGGTTTCGGAGTTGCTGATTGCGTCATCGCTATCCGCCGCATCCTCCTGTTTCGGCTCTTCGTTGGGCATGATTTCAACTACTTCTTCGGACGCGATAACCTTGTCGGACTCGCCGGGGCGCTCTGTTTCTACTTTGCCCTTTTTTCCGCAAGCACCCATGGAGAATACCATAAGCACCACCATGAGCAGGGCCGCAATTTTTCTCACTTTCATTTTCATATTCGACATTCCTTTACATAAATTCTCTCTTTTCAACCATCTCCACTTTGATTATACAATATTACATTTAATTGTGCAAGACTTTTTCTGTTTTTTCGTCCGGTGACACAAATTATTTGGCAGAATAGCCTTCATGTGCGCCGTCGCCTACTAAGAGGGAAGAGGTCTTGCAAAAAGAGGTGCCATTTGCGCATTCCTGGTGCGGTAAGAAAAACCAGCGTGTGTGTACACTGGCACACACGCTGGTTCGGTAGAATCTTGCTATCGCTGCGTAACTGCTGCGGTAGACGCTTTGAGTTCGTAGGCCACCTTGAAATAACAAATTCAACAAGAACAGTTATTTTGTTTAGTTGACGCAGGAGACGCAGCATGATAGAATCATCTCACGCCGGGGGAGCCATAGCAGCTCCCGTTTCTTTTCACACCGTCAATTAAACAAAATAAAAATTTTGTTTAATTGAGTGGAGGGATTTTAGATGAGGGCCCCATATAAAAACCTCCGGCCCGTTATTTCTGTTCTTGCGAAAACTTTCGATATACGCTATATTTTATATAATAAGTGAGGTGCTGTACCATGGCCATGAATTACCGGGCGGACTCGCCGAAGATCCTTTTGGAGTTTCTGTCTTACCACGAGACGGTCAAAGCCCATTCCCAGAAAACCGTTGACGAATACTATTTGGACCTGCGGAATTTTTTCCGCTACATGAAGCAGCTCCGGGACCCGAGCCTGGCGGACTGTCCCATGGACGAGATCGACATCCGCGACATCGGCATCGAGTTTATCGGCTCCATCACTCTGACGGATGTTTACAGCTACCTGGCCTATCTCAGCCGGGACCGTCTGAACCGTCCCAACAGTGAGCATTCCGACAAGGGTTTGTCCGCCTCTACCCGCGCCCGGAAAGTGGCTACACTTCGTTCATTTTTTAACTATCTTTGCAACAAGGTCCATCTTCTGCCCGATAACCCCATTAAGGACATTGACTCCCCCAAAATCAAGAAAACGCTGCCCCGCTACCTGACGCTGGACGAGAGCATTCGCCTCCTGCAAGGGGTCGATGGCCCCAACCGAGAGCGTGACCTCTGCATTTTGACCCTGTTTCTAAACTGCGGGCTGCGTATTTCCGAGCTCATCGGTCTCAACTGCTCCGACATCCAGGATGACGCCCTCCGGGTCCTGGGCAAAGGCAACAAGGTCCGCATCGTCTACCTGAACCAGGCCTGCAAGGACGCCCTGGACCAGTATTTGCAGGTGCGCCCGGTGGTGGGCGGCAAGGACCGGGACGCCCTGTTTGTGTCCCGCAACCGCCAGCGCATCAGCCGCGCCACGGTCCACAATCTGGTGAAAAAGCACCTGTCCGACGCCGGATTGGACAGCACCAAATACTCCGCCCACAAGCTCCGCCACACCGCTGCCACGCTCATGCTGCAAAACGGCGTGGATGTGAAGGCTGTCCAGGAGGTTTTGGGCCACGAGCACCTGAATACCACCGAAATTTATACGCATATTGATAACGAATCCCTGCGGATCGCTGCAAAGGCAAACCCCTTGTCAAAGGTTAAAATACAAGGAAAAATTGAGGATTGAACATCGAAAATTCTCCGTCCCCTCCTCCCTGTTTCCTTCCCTTTCTTTTTAGCCGATTTCTGCAATCCAAATCCCCGCCGTGTAGGTTTGTCAAACATATTGGACAGTGAACTCGTTGGGAGAAAGCCAGAGGAG
>CAVHCH010000088.1:0-3949 GCA_963634265.1 Bacteroidaceae bacterium
TCTAACTTCGAGGGCTGGGCGGCCTCGTCGTCGGGGAAGTAATCCGCCGAGAACATCAGCGCCTTGATGCCCTTGACCATGGAGTCTAAAAAGGTCACCACGCCCCGAATAATGGGCAGGCCCAGGATGGGGTACTTGTCCCGCACCAGCTTTAGCTCCTCCACCTTGGTCACCAGGCCCTCCGGGGCCCGGACCACGATGGCCTGCTTTTCGGGGCCGCGCATTAAGATGCCCTCAATGAGGGCCTGGCCGCCGATGGAGGTGCGGAAGGTTTGTTTTTTCTCTTGCTTTGCCATGTGTTCCTATGTCCTCTCTGCCTTCCCCCACAGTATAGCACAGGGCCGGGGAAAATGCAACATTTGTTCTATCTATTTTATTCCTCTTCCCGGGAGATGGGCAGGCGGATGGTGACCACGCAGCCGCCGCCCTCGGCGTTGCCGATGTCAAAGGTGCCCTCGTGGCGGCGGACGATCTCGTCGCAGACGGCCAGGCCGATGCCGCTGCCCCGAGCCTTGGAGCTGCCCTTATAAAACTTCTGCTTCACATAGGGGAGCTCCGCCTCCGGGATGCCGGGGCCGAAGTCCCGGACCCGGACCACATAGTCGTCCCCGTCCTGCTCCATGGACACGGTGATGCGCTTGCCAGAGCCGCCGTGCTTGGCGGCATTGTCCAGCACATTGCACAGCACCTGCTTCAGCCGCTCCGGGTCGCCGGTGATGGGCTGCTCGAACATCTCCCCGGCGCTTAAATACTCCAGGTCGATGCCGTCCTGGTGAAAAAGCTCCCGGTAGGTGTAGATGGCGTCCTCTACCTCGGCCTGCAGGTCCATCTGCTCCACCCGGAGGGTAAAGCGGCCATCCTCGATCTTGGAAAACTCCAGCAGCTCCTCCACCATGTTGGTGAGCCTGCGGGACTCCCGGAGGATGATGCGCACGCCCCGGCGCAGCTGCTCGGTGTCGCCGCTGTCGTCGGCCAAAAGGGTCTCGCCCCAGCCGTTGATGGCGGTGAGGGGGGTGCGCAGCTCGTGGGACACGGAGGAGATGAACTCCGTCTGCATCTTCTCGCTCTGGCTGATCTGCAAAGACATTTGGTTGATGTTGTCCACCAGCTGGCCCATTTCGTCGTCGTATTTATTGGGAATTTGGATGCCGTAGCTGCCGCCGGAAATGCGCTTGGCGGCCTCCGTCAC
This sequence comes from Bacteroidaceae bacterium, assembly GCA_963634265.1. Taxonomy (GTDB): domain Bacteria; phylum Bacillota; class Clostridia; order Oscillospirales; family Oscillospiraceae; genus Vescimonas. Next base: position 1,190 of record CAVHCH010000088.1, read on the forward strand.
CTCCGCCACCGGGGCGGCGATACGGCGCATGAACACAAGGTTCACCGCCAGGACCACGCCGCCGATGACCGCGGCCAGGCCCATGATGGCAAGGCTCAGCAGGACCACCTGCTTGTCGAGCTCTCTGGTGGAGGTGACCAGGCGCATAACGCCCACCACCGCGCCGTCAAACTCCAAAGGCGCAGACACGGCCATGATGCTCTCCCCGGTGAGGGAGTCCTTGCCGCTGAAGGACTCGATCTTGCCGGTCTCCAGGGCCCGGCGCACCTCCGGGGTGTCCGGGGTGATGCCCACGGTCTGGCCCCGGCTGGAGATGTCGATGCGTCCATTGCGGTCCAGGAACTGGAGCTCGATGGTGTCCGCCTCGTCAAAATTCCCGGCGTAGAGCACGGCGTTGCGGTAATATTCATTATAGCTGACCATGACATAGGTGTTGAAGTAGCCGGCGCCGGCCCGGGCCCTGTTTTCCAGGGCGGAGCGGGCACTGCTGTAATAGTTGGCTACCAATATCACCGAGGTCAGGGCGGCGATGAGCAGCAGAATGATGATGACCGGGAACACGCTGGTCATGATCCAGCGGCGGCGCATACCCATCATGCGGCGCTTGCGGCCGGGGATGGTCCGGGGGGCCTCCTCGGCGCTTCTATCCAGCATTATGCGTCCCACTTATAGCCGTACCCCCATACTGTGGTGATGTAGGTAGGATTGGTGGCGTTGTCCTCGATCTTCAGCCGCAGGCGGCGGATGTTCACATCCACGATCTTCAGCTCGCCGAAGTAATCCCTTCCCCACACCAGGTCCAATATCTCCTCCCGGGACAGTGCCTTGCCCGGGTTCTCCATGAACATCTTCATGATGGCGTATTCCATCTGGGTCAGCTTGATGCGCTGGCCGTCCTTCTCCAGGGTGCGGTTGCGGGTGTTGAGGACGAAGGGCGGCTGGGTCAGCTGGTCGCTGATCTCCCCGGTCACGCCGGAGCGGCGCATGAGGGCGTCCACCCGGGCCGTCAGCTCCGCCGGGGAGAAGGGCTTGGTCACATAGTCGTCGGCCCCGGTCATGAGGCCCGTGACCTTGTCCATCTCCTGGGAGCGGGCCGTGAGCATGATGATGCCGATGCGCAGGTTGGTAGCCCGGATGCGGCGGCACACCTCAAAGCCGTCGATGCCGGGCAGCATAATGTCCAGCAGGGCCACACGGGTGTCCGGGTTCTGCTGCAATTTTTCCAGGGCCTCCTCGCCGCTCTCGGCCTCGATGACATCGTAGCCGGCCCGGCGCAGATTGATGACGATGAAGCTGCGGATGCTGCTCTCGTCCTCCAAAACCAATACTTTTTTCATTGCCTTTGCCTCCCCTCTCAGTTTCCGGCGGTCCAGGCCGTCGAGATCAAATAGAAATGGCTGTTGACCCACTCGTTGCTCACGCCGATGCGCTGGCCCTCCTCGGTGATGCGCATGGCGTAGGCCGCATTGGAGCGGAGCATCAGCAGGGTGCGTCCGTCGCTGCGGGCATCCCGGTCCCGGTCCTCGCCGCTGAAGCTGTATAGGTACAGCACCGTTTCGCCGCTGACCTGCAAGGTGACGCAGGAGCCCTTGTCGGTGGTGGTGATGGCGGTGCCCTTCATGCAGCCGTGCCAGTCGTCGCTGAGGGCCAGATACCAGCCGTCAGACAGGTTGTGATAGGTGTCCATGACCCAGACGCTGTCGCCCCGGTCGTTGTAGCGATACCAGCAGAACACCCGGCCCGCCGTGCGGACGGTGCTGTCGGCGGGATAGGGGATCTCGATGATGCCATCGCCGTTGATGTCCTGGGGACGGAGCTGGCTGAAGGCGTAGCGCACCTCGGTTTTCCCGGTGCTGCGGCTGAGGGCTACATTTTTAAGCTCCCCGTCCCGGCTGACCAGGATGTCGGTCATGGCCAGGTTCCCCTCGTCCACGCCGGTGATGAAGGCGGCGTTGCCTTGGCTGTCCAGCTTGCCGCAGACGATGCTGCCCCGGGTCAGCTCCGCCGCCGTGCAGCTGAGGCGGCACTGGCCGCCGCTGCGCAGCTCGCCCTCCTGCCAGCGGTAATGCTCGGCCAGGGTGCCGCCGTCGGTCTCCGTGCGCAGGAGCAGCAGGTCAAAGAGGCCGTCGCTGTCCAGGTCGTCCACCTGGAAGCGCGTGTAGCCGCTCTGCATGAGCACCTCGGGGGTGTTGCCCCGCAGGCGGTACACGGCCACGGTCTGCACCTCGGAGCTGATGCGCCAGCCCACGGCCACCTCCAGCTTGCCGTCGCCGTCAAAGTCCCGGAAGGACACGGAGTCGATGGAGGTGCCGCCGGACTCGATGGTGCAGTAGAGGGTAAAGGACTCCTCCGCCGGGCGGAAAAACAGAATTTTCAGCGGGTTCTCGTCCGCCGTGCAGCGGAAGAAGGCCACGGCCTCCTTGCTGCCGTCGTTGTCCAGGTCCACCATTTGCAGGGACTGCATATTGTTGCCGCCGGTGGGATTGATGTACTCATAGCCGTTTTTCAAGTAGGCGTTGAGGGTGTTGGACAGGCCCGTGTACTCCACCGGCACCTCGGGCAGGGTGAACAGGTTCTCCGCCGAGGTCTCCAGTGCGCAGCCGCACAGACCCAGCGACAGCGCCAGGCCCGCCAGCAAAAGCAGGATCTTTTTCGTTCTTCGCTTCACGCCATGCCCTCCCGGATCTCGATTCATATACAGAATATACTATACCACGAATCGCGGCGTTTGGGTAGCCCCTGTTTTGCTTTTTCGGGGGG
>CAVHCH010000089.1:0-2167 GCA_963634265.1 Bacteroidaceae bacterium
GCGTCAAGTCCCTTGGAAATACGGCAAGTATTCCCTGCGGGTCTTTCCTTGTCTGGACGCATTTCTGCGCGGCAAAACTGCTTCGCACCTGCCAGCGATGGATTTCCGAGCGATTTTTGGCTTTTGAGCCGCAGGCGGGCTGACGCCCGCCAAGGTAAGAAGGACAAAAAGCGCCGCAAAGGCGCGCTGGCAGGCGTGTTTGTCCTTGTCAACCGATGGTATCTTTCCGAATGATAAAAGGAGGTTCCTAACATGAAGCATACACAAGAATTGGAATCCGTTTTGCAAGCTGACGGCCTGCTGCTGCGGGGCATTGGCCGGGATGTGGACATCCTGGGCGTCAGCAACGACTCCCGGGCGGTGAAGCCCGGCGACCTGTTCATCTGCAAGGGGTACGGGTTTAAGCCCGAGTACCTGGAAAAGGCACGGGAGGCCGGGGCCGTGTGCTACCTGGCCCAGGAGGATATGGACAGCGACCTGCCCGCCATCCTGGTGCGGGATGTGCGCAAGGCCCAAAGCCTGGCGGCCCAGTGGTTCTACGACCACCCCGCGAACGCCTTTGCCCTGGTGGGCATCACCGGGACTAAGGGAAAAACCACCACCACCTACATGACCCACGCGGTCATGGACGCCGTGGCCGGGACGAAAACGGGCCTCCTCTCCGGCATGGAGCGGGACATGGGCGGCCAGGTCATCCCCACCCACCTGACCACCCCCGAGTCCCTGGAGATGCAGCAGCTCTTTGCCGAGGCGAGAGAGCATAAGCTGCCCATCGTCACCGCCGAGATCAGCAGCCAGGCCTACCAGGTCCACCGCACCTACGGCCAGCACTTCCAGTACGGCATCTTCCTGAACATCGGCCCCGACCACATCTCCCCTCACGAGCACCCCACCATGGAGGACTATCTCCACTGCAAGGAGGCTCTGCTGGAAAATTCCGACACCGCCATCATCGTGCGCAGCACGGACTACTTTGACCATGTGCTTGCCGCCGCGAAAAAGGCAAGGCGCACCCTTGTGGTGGGCATGGCCGAGGACGGCGACTGTGACTACGCCGCCTCCGATGTGCAGAAGCTCCCCCGGGGCTACGCCTTTACCGTGACGGAAAAGGCCACGGGGCGGAAGGACATTTATAAAGTGGGCATGGACGGCCTCTTTAACATTGAAAACGCCCTGGCGGCCATTGCCGTGGGCCGGGACATGGGCGGCGACCCCGCTGTCATTTCCGCCGCTCTGGAGCACCTGGTGGTGCCGGGCCGGGCGGATGTGATGGAGGGCGCGGGTCTGAAAATTTTCATCAACTATATGCACAACGGCATCAGCTGCCAGGCGGTGCTGAAGGCGCTGAAGAAGGACTACCCGGATAAGTTCGTCACCGTGGTCATCGGCGTGGCCGGGCAGCGCTCCCCCGCCCGCATCCAGGGCGTGGGCGAGGCCTGCGGCCAGTATGCCGACCGGGTGTTCTTTACCGCGGACGACCCGGACCTGGAGGACCCCCGGGACATTGACACCCGCCTGGCCCACGCGGCGGCGGAGGGCCCGGCGGAGGTCATCATCGAGCCGGACCGCGTTATCGCCGTGGAGCGCGCTCTGCGGGAGGCCCCGGTGGGCTCCGTGGTGGTGCTGGGCGGCAAGGGCTCCGAGGACACCCAAAGGGTGAACGGCGTGTATGTTCACTACGAGTCCGACCCGGTCATTGCCACGCGGGTGCTGGCCGAGCTGGAAAAGCAGAGATAAAGAGAGAAAAAGGAGGGCCCGCCTATGAGCCGCGCCGACGAAATTTTTAAGGCCAATTGCCGTGACATTCTGGAAAACGGCGTTTGGGACACCGACCTGGCCGTGCGCCCCCACTGGGAGGACGGCACCCCCGCCCACACGGTGAAAAAGTTCGGCATCATAAACCGCTATGACCTGAAAGAGGAGTTTCCCATTCTGACCCTGCGGCGCACTTATTTTAAGACCTGCATTGACGAGCTTTTGTGGATCTGGCAGCAGAAATCCAACAACATTCACGATCTGCGGGGGCATATTTGGGACAGCTGGGCCGACGAGAACGGCTCCATCGGCAAGGCCTACGGCTATCAGCTCTCCGTGAAGCACCACTACCCCGAGGGGGACATGGACCAGGTGGACCGGGTGCTCTACGACCTGAAGCACAACCCCGCCA
>CAVHCH010000090.1:0-43014 GCA_963634265.1 Bacteroidaceae bacterium
CGAGGGTCCACCCGTTCCCATCCCGAACACGGAAGTTAAGCTCGCTTCTGCCCACGATACTTGGCTGGAGACGGCCCGGAAAAATAGGTAGCGCCAACATAGAGAAGGCACCCAATAGGGTGTCTTTTCTTTTGCCTATAAAATTGGACGGCAGGCCCGCAGGTCTGCCGTCCCTATTTTTATATGCGTTTTAGCCCTGGCGCAAATAGTCAAAGGCTGTCCGCGCGGTGCCATTCTGCATATAGACCGTTCCGCATTTCTGAAAACCGAATTTCTTGATGGCGGCCTGCATGGTCTGATTATTCTTGTGGGTGTCGATGCGTACATAGCTGATTTGACTGGTGCAGAAATCAAAGCAGGCCCTGGCGATGCCCTTGGCCTTGCCGTCGGACGCCAGCCGGTGGATGGTCCCGTAGGGCAGGGCGTGATGCCAGGCACCGTCTGTAATAATTTGGTAATTGGGCTCGTCGCCTATGATGAAGCTAAAGGTGCCCACTATACGGCCAGCCTCCAGCATGACATAGCTGTCGCCGTTTGCAATGTCCCGGAGTAGCAGGTCCCGGCCCGGGTAGCCGTCGATCCACTGGGAGGCGTTGCCATGGGCGGCCATGTACGACCGGGCAATGTCAAATAAATACAAAATTTCCTCCACATCATTCTGCGTGCTTTCTCTGATTTCCATAGGTGTCCTTTCATTTGCGGTAATATCAAGTGTTTAATCGCCCTCCACCAGCTCCGTGAAGCTGTGGATATACCCGTCGCAGAGCTTGCGCATTTCCGTCTCTGACACATCAAAATACGGGTCGTACACGCCGATGGTGCGCATCCCTGCCGCTTTGGCGCCCCGACAGGCATCCAGAGAGTCATCAAACAGGGTGCAGTCCTCCGGTTTCACGCCGCACTCCTTCGCCGCCAGCAGGAAAATATCCGGGTCCTTCTTGTCCAGCCCCAGGTCGTGGGCAAAAAAGATGGTCTCGAAATAGGACATCAGCCCCAGGTGGATCAGGGCGCTGCGGCAGTGCTCTGGCACGGCGGAGGTGAGCACAATCATCCGTTCCCCCCGCTGCCTGCACTGCTCCAGATATTCCCGAACGCCCGGCTTCACCGGCACACGGGTGGCGTAGGCGTCCCCGGCCATCTCCATCCACTCGGCCATGATCTCCTCCGTGCTCTCCGAGAGGTTGCAGTAGGCCTTGGTGAATACCGCCGCCTTGGGGAAAATGGTGTGGGCCACGCCCTGGTAATACTCCTTCGTGTAGGGAAACCCGCGCTTTTTCAGAAACGCGATGTCCACCTCCCGCCAGACCCCGTTGGAGTCGATGAGAGTTCCATCCATGTCAAATATCAGCATAAGTCCGTCCTTTCCAGCCAAAACCGCCAGGGGAAATCCACCGCTTCCTTCGCGTAGTCGATGCCGATGCGCTTGCCCGTGTGCAGGGTATACGCCCCCGGTTCCACCGGCGGCAGACCCACATCCTCCGGCCCGTCGCAGAGAAACAGCTCGTCCCCCGTCAGATCCAGCCCGTTTTCCGCACGGGTCAGCCCCAGGGCCCGGCAGCACTTCCCGGGACCGTTGAGGAAATTTTTCTTTTGGTAAGAGGTGAGCTGCGCCAAGGGCTTCCCATACCGCAGCAGGCTCATCTGCTCCATGCCGTAAACCGGCTCCAGCCCCCGCAGCAGCACAGCCGAGGGCTCGCCCTCCGGCTCCGTGACGAAGTTCAGGCAGCAGTGCATTCCGTAAATGAGGTAGATGTAGGCGCGGCCCGGGGGCCCGAACATCGCCGCGTTCCGGGGCGTCTTGTGGTAGCCGTAGGCGTGGGCCGCCTTGTCGATGGCCCCCACATAGGCCTCCGTCTCCGTGATGCGCGCTACCAGCGGCTGCCCGTCCCAAATACGCACCAAATACCGGCCCAGCAGGGCCCGTGCGATGTCCACGGTGTCGCCCAAATAAAAATTTTGCGGAACCTTTGACATTTCATCACCTCGGTGCTATTATCATACCATTATTGCTTAAATCTGTAAATACGAAAGCGTGACAGTATGCAGGAGATCAATTACAAAAAGGGCATACCCACCCTTTTGCTGTGCTTTTTCATATGGGGCTTCCAGCCGCTGTACTGGTATATCTGCGGCCAGTGGGACACCTATTTCATGCTGGCTTGCCGCATCATCTGGGCGGCGGTGTGCTGCCTGTGCATCCTCTGGGCCCAGGGGAAATTGCCCCAGCTTTGGGCGGTGTTCCGGGATAAAAACACCCTGAAGCGGGAAATTCCGGCCTCGGTGTTCCTGCTGGCAGACTGGGGCGTGTACCTGTGGGCTGTGCAGAATGGCCGGGTGCTGGAGTGCAGCCTGGGATATTACATCCAGCCCATCGTGGTTTTCATCTTCGGCGCGGTGATCTTCCGGGAAAAAGTGACCTGGCGTCACATTGGCATCCTGGCGATCATCGTAGTGGGCATCGTCCTTTCCACCGACGGCTTCGACGGCGTTCCCTATGTGACCATCATCCTGGCGGTGAGCTTCGCTATCTACGCAGCCATCAAGCGGAGCCTGAAGCTGGACTCGGTGGTGAGCACCACGGCGGAAATACTGATGATGGTGCCCCTGGCGCTGCTATTCATCCTGTTTTTCCGCATGGGCGACACGGGCATGGGGTCCATCACGCCCCTGCGGCAGCTGATGCTCCTGGGCGCGGGGGTGGTCACGGCCACGCCCATGGTGCTCTACTCCGTGGGCGTGAAGTACCTGCCCCTGATGACCACCGGCTTCTGCCAGTACCTGAGCCCCACCCTGGCCATCGTCTGCGGCCTGGTCATGGGCGAGCACCTGACCCCGGAAAAGCTCCGGAGCTTCTACTTCATCTGGGTCGGCGTCATCCTCTACTGTTTGAACACCATCTATGAGGAACGAAAAAAATCCCATACATCTATAAAAAATGCGTAACCTTTAGGGTTGCGTATTTTTTATGCGTGACAAACGGCGCGGAATGTGCTATAATAAAATGAATTTTTGTGCAGCATAAGGAGGAGGGCGCGCTATGCAGGGCAGACTCATCGTTTTTGAGGGGACAGACGGCTCCGGCAAGGCCACCCAAACCGCCTTGCTGTGCCAGGAATTGGACCGCCGCGGCATCGCCTACCGCCGCCTGGAGTTCCCCCGATATAAGGAGGAGTCCTCGGCGCTGATCCGGCTCTATCTCTCCGGCGCCTTTGGCAGCCATCCCGGCGATGTGAACGCCTATGCCGCCGCCACCTTTTACTCCGTGGACCGCTTCGCCAGCTACCGCCAGGACTGGGGCGCCTACTACGAGGCGGGCGGCCTGGTCATCGCCGACCGCTACACCACCTCCAACGCCGTCCACCAGACGCCCAAGCTCCCGCCCCGGGAGCGCCGGGGCTACCTGGAGTGGCTGTTCGACTTCGAGTACCGCCTCCTGGGCCTGCCCAAGCCGGACCGGGTGCTGTACCTGGACCTGCCCACGGAAATTTCCGAGCGCATGATGCGCCGCCGGGAGCAGCAGACCCACACCCAGGCCGACATCCACGAGCGGGACGAGGCTTACCTGGCCGCCTGCCGGGAGAGCGCAGAGCTGACCATCGACCTCTGCGGCTGGGAAAAGATCGATTGCAGCCGCGATGGGGAAATGCGCACCGCCGAGGACATCCACCGGGAGGTCATGGAGCGGGTGGCAGACCTGCTTGTCCCGTAAGAGAGCCGAGAAAAGGGGGATCCAGGTCCCCGATTTCCCCCGTATGTTCTCAGCAGGAGCAGCAGGAGTCGCCGCCGCAGGAGCAGCCGCGGCTGTTTCCGTTTCCGCAGCAGCAGAACAGCAGAAGCAGGATCACAATGAGCCAGATGCAGGAACAGTTGTTGTTGTCAAAGCACATTTTTTTCACCTCACTTATCGGATGCTACATTCTATGTGAGGGCCTTGAAAATTGTAACTTGTCCGGCTCACATTACAGATAAAAACCAGAAAGGACAGACGACCATGAGTGAAAATAAACGGCCCGATACCCAGGGCTGGGATACCGAGGCGGTGCGCCGCCGTATCATAAGCGAGGTGGACGCAGGCGTTGAGACCGGCTCCAAAAAGAAGAAAAAGCGCCGCAAATTCAATTGGAAGATCTATGTGGCCGCCGTGGTGCTGGGCTCCATGCTGCTGGCGGGCCTGGGCTGGATCTTGGCCAATGACCTCTGCGCCCTGGACAAGGGCAACGAGACCTACACCGTGACCATCGAGGAGGGCGACGGCGTTTTCAAGATCGCTTCCAAGCTGAAAAAAGCGGGCCTGATCGAGCTGAAGGGCTTTTTCGTCCTCTATGAAATTATCACCGGGGCGAAAGGCGACATCGACCCCGGCACCTACGAGCTGAACACCTCCATGGACTACCGCAGCCTGGTGAATAATATGTACGACCCCGACGCCCGCCGCCGCGCCCAGGAGGGCCTGGTGCTCATCACCATCCCCGAGGGCTACACGGTCCAGCAGATCGTGGACCTGCTGGCGGAGAACAAGATCTCCACCAAGGAGGAGCTCATCGACGCCGTGTCCAACTTCGACTTCGGCGAGGAGTACCCCTTCATCGACAGCAGCCTCACCGGCCAGATCAACCGCCTGGAGGGCTATTTGTTCCCGGACACCTACGAGTTCTCCACCCAAAAGTCCGCGGTGTACGCCATTGACACCATGCTCACCAACTTCAACGCCCGTGTCAGCGGCGACCTGCTGGCCGAGATCCAGGAGAGCGACTACTCCCTCAAGGAGATCATCACCCTGGCCTCCATCATCGAGAAGGAAGCCATCGGCGACTATGAGGAGCGGGCCAACATCTCCTCCGTGTTCCACAACCGCCTGGAGGGCGACAACACCGAGGTGGGCAACGCCCTGCAATCCGACGCCACCATCCACTACGCCATGGCCCTCATGGGCCTGGAGGACAAGGACTTCTCCACCAGCCTGGACAGCCCCTACAACACCTACCTCCACGGCGGCCTGCCTGTGGGCCCCATCTGCAACCCCAGCCTGGCCTCCATCCGTGCGGCGGTGAACCCCAACGACACCAATTACTATTACTTCGCCTACGGCAAGGACGGCGTCAGCCACTTCTTCCGCACCTTCAATGAGCACCTGGCCTTTGTCAACAGCGATATGTACGCCCCCGAGTGATGAAAAAGAAACCTGAACTTTTAGTCCCGGCGGGGGACATGGAAAAGCTGCAAATGGCCGTGCTGTACGGCGCGGACGCAGTGTATTTGGCGGGTTCGTCCTTCGGAATGCGGGCCTTTGCCGGGAATTTTACGGCGGAGGAGCTTCCCAAGGCAGTGCGTTTTGCCCACGACCACGGCGTGGCCGTCCACGCCACGGTGAACACCATGCCCCGTTGGGGCGAAGCGGAAAAACTGCCCGCCTACCTGGAGCAGTTGGATAGCGCCGGGGTGGACGCGCTGATTCTGGCGGACCTGGGGGCCTTTACCCTGGCGGGGAAGTATGCCCCCCATTGCCAGCGGCACATCAGCACCCAGCAGTCCGTGGCCAACCATATCTGCGCCCAGGCCTGGTACGACCTGGGGGCCACCCGCGTGGTCCTGGCCCGGGAGTTGAGCCTGGCGGAGATACGCGCCATCCGGGAGAAGGTCTCCCCGGAGCTGGAACTGGAGGTTTTCTGCCACGGGGCCATGTGCGTGTCCTATTCCGGTCGCTGTCTGCTCTCCAACTACATGACAGGCCGCGACTCCAACCGGGGCGCCTGCGCCCAGCCCTGCCGCTACCAGTACACCCTCATGGAGGAGAAGCGCCCCGGGGAGTATTTCCCTGTGTTCGAGGACGAGCGGGGCACCTATATCCTCAATTCCCGGGATATGTGCATGATCGACCACCTGGAGGACCTCATGGACGCCGGGGTGGACTGCCTGAAGATCGAGGGCCGGGCCAAGTCCGCCTACTATGCCGCCATCGTGGCCGGGGCCTACCGCCATGTGCTGGACGATGTGGCCGCCGGACGGCCCGTAGACCCCGTGTGGCGGGACGAGGTGGAGCATGTGAGCCACCGCCACTATTCCACCGGCTTTTTCTACGGTCAGCCCGGCCAGTATTTTGAAAATTCCCGTTATATCCGGGAGTGGCAGATCTGCGCCGTTGTGACAAGCTGTGAAGCGGATGGCCATGCCACCCTTAGCCTACGCAACAAATTTCGGGCAGGGGATAGGGTAGAGGTGGTAGGCCCGGACCTAAAGCCCTTTGAGATGACCGTGCCCCCAATGGAGGATGCCGACGGCCTGCCCCTGGAGGAGCCGCGAACGCCGCAGATGGTTTTCAAAATGCGCCTGCCCCAGCCCGTGCCGCCCATGAGCTTTGTCCGCCACGCGGTGGACCTGAGCGGAAGATAAAAATTGAGCATGAAAAAGCAGCGTGTGCAAGTTTCGCACACGCTGCTTTTCTATGTTTATTTCAGTTTTCACCTGTGGCGGCATACAGCGCGTCCGCCAGCCGGGCGTAGTCCTCCAGGCTCAGCCGCTCGCCCCGGATGTCCGCCGGGAGCCCGCAGCCCGTTATGATCTCCGCCAGTTCCTGCTTGGGCAGGGCGAACCCCGTTTGCAGGGAGTTCACCAGGGTCTTGCGCCGCAGGGCGAACCCGGCCTTTACCGTCCGCCAGAGCATGGCCTCCGACTGCACCGAAACAGGGGGCTTTTCCCGGGTAATGCACCGGATCACCGCCGAGGTCACCTTAGGCATGGGCAGAAAGCAGGTGTTGGGTACAGTGAACAGCAGCTCCGGCTCCGTGTAATACTGCATCAGCAGGGAAAAGGCGCCGTAGTCCGCCGTGCCGGGCCGTGCGCAGATGCGCTGGGCCACTTCCTTTTGAATGAGCACCGTTAAAGATGTGAAGCATCCCGCCTTTACACAGCTTGTGAGCAGCGGCGTTGTGATGTTATAGGGCAGGTTGGCGCAGAGGATGGGCCGCAGCCCCGCAAAATGCTCCGCCACCAGGGCAGGGAGGTCCTGCTTCAAAATATCCCCCTCCACCAGTGTGAAGTTGTCGTACCCCGCCAGCGTCTCCGCCAGCACCGGGTACAGCCGCTGGTCCAGCTCCACGGAGACTACCTTTCCGGCCCGCCGGCACAGCTCCCTGGTCAGCGGCCCGATGCCGGGGCCCACCTCCAGCACGCCGGTTCCCTCGTCCGCGCCGCTGGCCTCCGCCGTGTCCCGGGGCACCCAGTCCTCAATGAGGAAATTCTGCCCCATGCTCTTGCTGAAGCGAAAGCCGTGCCGCAGCAGCAGCGCCTGTATGTCGTTTCGGTTGCACAGATCCATCCCTGTACCTCCTGCCTTTTTCCCCAGTATACCACAGTTTTTCCCCTCCGTAAAGGAAAACCCCATTGACAGCCACAGAGAAAAGGTATACTATATAGGAAAAGTAAGAAAAGTTATACCAAATAGGAGGACAAAAATGGGATTCAAAAAGGATAACGAGCGCTATTACATGGCCTCGGTGCGCCTGGGCCCCAAGGGGCAGATCGTCATACCCAAGGATGCCCGGGAGATGTTCGGCCTGGAGCCGGGGGACCAAATGGTGCTCCTGGCCGACCGCAAAAAGGGCATCGCCCTGCAAACCACCGACAAGCTCAACCCCATGCTGCGCCGGGTGTTTGAGGAGACGGAAGCAGAGGAGGCGGAGGAATGAACGCCATGGACATTCGTAGCCTTTGCAAGAAGTACCCGGCTTTCACCCTGGACAATGTGACCTTCTCCGTGCCCCAGGGCGCCGTCATGGGCTTCATAGGCCGCAACGGCGCGGGCAAGAGCACCACTCTCAAGTCCATCCTGGGCCTGGTCCACCCCAACGCCGGGGAGGTGGAGATCTTGGGCCGCAATTTTGCCACGGACGAGAAATTCATCAAGGAAAACATCGGCGTGGTCCTGGGCGGCATCGACTTCTACCCCAAGAAAAAAATCGCTACCCTCACCGATGTGACCCGCCGCTTCTACGCCAATTGGGACCAGGAGAAATACCGCCACTATCTGAACCTGTTCGCCATCGACGAGAGCAAGCGCGTGGATCAGCTCTCCAGCGGTATGCAGGTGAAATATATGATCGCCCTGGCCCTGAGCCACAACGCCAAGCTCCTGATCCTGGACGAACCCACCAGCGGCCTGGACCCGGTTTCCCGGGACGAGCTGACGGAGCTGCTGGGGAAAATTGCCGCCGACGGCCAGCGCAGCGTCCTTTTCTCCACCCACATCACCTCCGACCTGGAAAAGTGTGCCAGCCACATCGCCTTCATCAAGGACGGCCAGCTGCAATATACCGGCACCCTGGACGATTTCCGCGCCCACTACGCCTATCTGCGCCCGGGCAGCGCGCCCCTGACCCTGGAGGACATCATCGTTGCCGTGGAAAGGAGGCCACTGGATGAAAACGCTATTATATAAGCAGATCAAGCTGGTCTGCCACCCCATGACCCCGGTGTTCTGCCTGTTTGGGGTCATGCTGCTGATCCCCAACTACCCCTACTCGGTGACATTTTTCTATGTGACCCTGGGCCTGTTCTTCACCTTCCTCAATATGCGCGAGCAAAAGGACATCTACTATTCGGCCCTGCTCCCCATCCACAAGCGCGACACCGTGCGGGCAGCCGTGGTGTTCACGGCGCTGGTGGAGGTGCTGTCGGTGGTCATCACGGCCCTGTTCTGCCTGCTGTCGGCCAAGCTGGAGCCGGGCAAGGACAACGCCGTGGGCATGGATGCCAACCTCATGCTTCTGGGTGCGGGCTTCGTGCTCTACGGGGTGTTCAACCTGGTGTTTTTCCTCAGCCTGTACCGCAGCGGCTACAAGGTGGGCGCGGCCTATCTGAAAGCCAACATCGCCCTCTGGCCCGCCATGCTGATCGCCGAAGCCCTGCCCCATTTCCCGGGCCTTTTGTGGCTGAACCGGGTGGACGCCCAAGCCAATCTGCGCCAGCTCCCCATCCTCCTTTTCGGCATGGTCGTCTTCGCCGTCCTAACCCTCCTGGCCTACCGCCGCGCCGCCCAACTCTATGAAAAAGTAGACCTGTAAAGTATATCACCTACACAGCAAAAGCGGAGCCCTTGGGCTCCGCTTTCACCAAAAAGAGAGAGAAAAGAATGAAAAAGAAGAAAGTGTGTTTATGAAAAAGCCTTGCGGCTGAATTGGTAGTCTGCCGCTTGGAGAAACGGGTGGGCAGCGACCCGGTGTTTTCTTCTGAAAACTTCGTTTTCCTTTTGCTTGCCCTAACTATACAGGCAAAATCTTAAAGAAATCTAAAAATAATAAAAACAAATTAAGAACAATTTGCGAAGAAATTATGAAGCCCTGTGCGCCGGTTTTCGGGCACAGGGCTTATATATTTCGTTTTCCCTTACGGCTGGAGCGTAAAGGTCATAGTCACCGGGTTGTGGTCGGAGTAGGCAAAGCCCGTGTCAATGACCGTGGCGGCGCTCACCGTCACATTGTCCGACACCAGGAAGCCATCCACCGTCACCACATACTGCTCCGCATGATAGGGCGCATCGGCGTTGCGGCAGCTGGGCACCGGGTTCTCCTTGTCCAGAGGCGGCACCAGGGTGATGTTCTTCCCCTCGAAGAGGCTGTCCGGCAGCGGCTGGGCCCAGGTGTAGTCCCCGGCGCTGATGCCGAAGACCTCCTCGGAATTCCCCAGCAGATCCTTGTTAAAGTCGCCGCCGCAGATGCAGTAGTTACCCTTTTCGTACTCGCTCTGCATATCGCCCAGCAGCATTTCCGCCTGCTCATTGGCGATAACGCCGTCGGAGGTGTAGGCGGACAGATGCACGGCGTAGAGCACCAGCTCCTTGCCGTTTTCCATGGGCACCCGGCTGACGGTATAGCAGCGGTCCAAGTCCACCAGCTTCATGACCCCCGTCTCAATGGGGAGACTCCGGCGCAGGGAGGAGGCGATGGGCGCCGAGGAGAAGGTCATCATCCCCGCCACCGAGGCCCCGTGGGGCTGGGTCAAGGGCCAAAAGAGGAAGGGGGAGGCATAGTTCTGCCCCCACACGGAGCTGTATCCCGCCAGCGCCCCGCGCAGCGTGTCCGCCTCATTTCGGTGGTAGCTGCGGGTGGCGTCGGTGTCTACCTCCTGCACGAAGTAAAAGTCCGCCTGCTGCTCTTTCAGCAGGCTTGCGATATTTTTAAGGTTCGTGTCCAGCCGCTCCTTGGACCAGGCCCAGGACTCCGTGCCCCCGTCCATAAAGAAGCTGTAATCCGACTCATAGGCCCCGAAGCCCATGTTGTAGGAAACCACCGTGTATTCCGCCCCGGTCTGCACGGTCCCGGCCGCATCCCCCTCCGCCGTCAAGGGCAGATTGTCCTCGAGGCGGTGGTAGTCCAAAAACACATAGGCCACATACCCCAAAACAACGATCACCAGAGCCAGCACCACGATGCCGGCGATCTTCAGCGCTTTTTTCATAGGCTTCTCCTTACCGGTTTACTTTTTTCTGATTCTATATTATAATTCATCTATCCCGATTTGAAAAGAGGAATTTATTTTGAGAAAATTGGTGATCCGATTCAACGCCCCGGCCACCCTGACCTTCGCCCTGCTGGCCCTGGGCGCCCTGCTGCTGGGCCAGACCCTGGGCAGCGGCGTGACCATGAAATATTTCTGCGTGTACCGCTCGTCGCTGGCGGACCCGCTGACCTATCTGCGCTTTTTCACCCATGTGCTGGGCCACGCGGACTATTCCCATTACATGGGCAATATGCTCCTGCTCCTGCTGGTGGGCCCGCCCCTGGAGGAGAAATACGGCTGGAAAAACATCGTCTGGTTCATGGCCGTCACGGCCCTGGTCACGGGCCTGGTGCAGTTCATTTTCTTCCCCCACACCGCCCTTTTGGGTGCCAGCGGCATCGTGTTCATGATGATCGTCCTGTCCTCCTTCACCGAGAGCCGTGGCGGCGGCATCCCCATCACGCTGATCTTGGTGGTGGTGTTCTACCTGGGCGGCGAAATTATTGACGGGATCAAGGGCGCCGACAGCGTATCGCAGCTGACCCATGTGGTGGGCGGCGTGCTGGGTATGATCTTCGGCTTTTTGTACCGTGGCAAGCGGCACAGATAAGGGAGAACGAAAATGACCGACTATTTTTCCATAACCCTCCCCGAGGACGATATTCGCGCCATCAGCAGCATCGGCCTGGCCCATATCGGCGACGGGGTGTATGAGCTGCTGGTGCGCACCTACCTCTGCGCCCACGGCAAGGCCACCGGCAAGGGCCTCCACCGGGCCACCGTGGACCTGGTGCGGGCCCCGGAGCAGGCCCGCCGTGCGCAGAAAATTCTCCCCCAGCTCACCGCCGAGGAGCAGGAGGTTTTCCGCCGGGGCCGCAACGCCCATGTCCATTCCATCCCCCAGCATGCCAGCCGCGCCGAATATCAGCAGGCCACGGCCCTGGAGGCGCTGTTTGGCTGGCTGTATCTGCGGGGAGAGCGGGCGCGGATCAACGAGCTATTTGTCTGCATGATGGAGGAGTGAGCCATGGCACTGGACGCAATTTGCCTGCAGGCGGTGGTGGCGGAGATCGCCCCCCAGGTGCAGGGACTGAAAATCGAAAAGATACAGCAGCCCACCCGGGACCAGGTGATTTTGCTGCTGCGGGGCAGCCGGAGGCTGCTTCTGTGCGCCAGCCCCAGCCAGCCCCGGCTAAACCTTACGGCCCTGCTGCGGGATAACCCCAGCCAGCCGCCTATGTTCTGCATGCTGCTGCGCAAGCACCTGTCCGGCGGGCGCATCCTGTCTCTGGAGCAGGCCCCCCTGGAGCGGGTGGTGACGCTGCACATCGAGGCTGTAAACGAGATGGGAGAGCTGGGGGAATTTTCCCTGATTTTGGAGGCCGTAGGCCGCCATGCTAATTTAATATTGTGCGGCGGCGATGGCCGCATCATCGACTGCCTGCGCCGGGTGGACTTTGAAATGAGCCAGCAGCGCCAAGTGCTGCCGGGCCTGTTCTACCACCTGCCCCCCCGGCAGGAAAAGCACTCGCCCCTCCATATAGAGGAGCCGGACTTCCGCGCTCGCATGCAGCAGGCCGGGCCGGACACTCAGGCGGACAAGTTCCTGCTGGACACCTTCACGGCCCTGTCGCCCCTGTGGGCAAGGGAGCTTTCCTACCGGGCCGGTGGCAGCACCGACTGCCGCCTGTCTCAGGCCCCGCGCCTGTGGGAGGAATTTGCCGCCTGGCAGACCCAGGTGCAGCAGGGGAATTTCCGCCCCACCGTCATCGACCGGGATGGCAAGCCCGCCGACTTTACCTTTGCCCCGGTGCTGCAATATGAAAACGCCGCCCAAATGCGCACCTGTGAGAGCTTTTCCGCCCTCTTAGACGACTTTTTCCGGGAGCGGGAGCAGGCGGACCGGGTGCGCCAAAAGGGCCAGGATCTGCTGAAGACTGCCACCAACGCCCGGGACCGCCTGCGCCGCAAGCTCGCCATGCAGGCCCAGGAGTACGAAAAGACTCAGGACCGGGACCGCCTGCGCATAAACGGCGAGCTCATCACCGCCAATCTCTACCGTATGCAGCGGGGGATGCGGACCCTGGAAGCGGAAAACTATTACGAGGACGGCTGCCCCAAGACGGCCATCCCCCTGGATGTGCGCCTGTCCCCCCAGGAGAACGCGGCGAAATATTTTAAGCAGTACAACAAGGCCAAGACGGCGGAGAAAATGCTCTCCCGGCTCATGGCCCAGGGCAGGGAGGAGCTCACCTATTTGGAGAGCGTTTTGCAGGAGATCGGCCAGGCGGAGTCGGAGCAGGACTTTGCGGACATCCGCCAGGAGCTCACCGACGGCGGCTATATCCGGGGCCGGGGCAAAAAGCAGCCGGGCTTTCAGCGCAAGTCCGAGCCCCGGCGCTTCCGCACGGACAGCGGCCTCCTGGTTCTCGTGGGCCGCAGCAACCGGCAAAACGACAAGCTTACGGCCAAGACCGCCGAGAAAACCGACCTCTGGCTCCACACCCAAAAGATACACGGCAGCCATGTGATCCTCTGCACCCAGGGCGCGGAGCCGGACGAGCAGAGCATTCTCCAGGCGGCCCAGCTGGCGGCCTATTATTCCCAGGCCCGTGACGGCGGCAAGGTAGCCGTGGACTATACCCCGGTGAAATATGTAAAAAAGCCCGCCGCCGCCCGCCCCGGCATGGTGGTCTACACCACCTACCGCACCCTCCTGGTAGAGCCCGACGAAGACCTTCCCCGCCGCCTGGCAATAAAATAGGCTAAAAAATTTGTCATTGCGAGACCAGTTCGCAAACTGGTCGTGGCAATCCGTAACCCCCGTCCCCTAAAAAAAGGCTCCCCTGCGTAAGGGGAGCTGTCACGGCAAAGCCGTGACTGAGGGGTCGACTACCGCACCCCTTGCAACGCACCCGGCGAGCTGAGCGAGTGGCCGCGGTAAAAATTTCAAGCGTCCGCCGTAAGGCAACGCAGAAATTTTGGGCACCGTAAAATGACAGAAGTTTTCTTAAACTTAAAGCGGGCATCCTATTGGACGCCCGCTTTTCCAGCATATTCAAAGTTTTAGGTGCTCTCCGAAGAATCCCGGAACAGCAGCGTGATGCACCACAGACCGGCAATGCCCACCAGCGCGTAGATGATGCGGCTGAGGGTAGCCAACTGCCCGCCGCAGATAAACGCCACGCAGTCAAAGGCAAACAGCCCCACGCTGCCCCAGTTCAGCGCACCGATGATGACCAGGATCAAAGCGATGCGGTCAACGACCTTCACGATGGATCTCCTCCTTTTCCTAAAAAATACGCCGAAAATAGTCTGCCCCGGAAGCCCAGGAATATTCTACCGCAAAAAAAGTGAGAGAGGCAGAAAAATTTTCAGACTTTTGCCGGAAAGTGATTGAAAAGGGCGTCGGACTTATGTATAATGCAGGGTAGAAGCAAAAAACTGCTTGATGCAATGTATTTTTGAATAGGAGGAACAACATGAACAAGAAGTTTGAGAAGCTGGGCTTCTATCCCGCCGACATTCTGATGCCCAAGGATTGCGACATGACCAAGTGGGCCGTGGTGGCCTGCGACCAGTTCACTTCCGAGCCGGAGTACTGGGAAGCGGTGGAAAAGCAGGTGGGCGACGCCCCCTCCACCCTGCGCCTGATCCTGCCCGAGGCCAACCTGAAGGCCCCCAATGTGGACGAACTCATCGAGGACATCAACACCTCCATGAAGAAGTACCTGGCCGACGGCGTGTTTAAGACCCTCTCCGACTCTCTGATCTATATCGAGCGCGAGCAGTCCGACGGCAAGATCCGCCACGGCCTGGTGGGCATGGTGGACCTGGACGCTTACGACTTCACCCCCGGCTCCGGCGCTCTGATCCGCGCCACCGAGGCCACCGTCCAGGACCGTATTCCTCCCCGCGCCCGGGTGCGCCGCAACGCCCCCATCGAGCTGCCCCATGTGATGCTGCTCATCGACAACCCCGAAAAGACCGTCATCGAGCCCCTCACCGCTGCCGCTGACAGCATGGAGGTGGTCTATGACTTCGACCTGATGCAAAACGGCGGCCACATCAAGGGCTACAAGCTCTCCGACGCTCAGATCGACGCCGTGGCCGACGCCCTCACCGGTCTGTGCTCCGACGAGGCCCAGATGGCCAAATACAACCTCTCCGGCGCGGCCCCCCTGCTGTTCGCCGTGGGCGACGGTAACCACTCCCTGGCTACCGCCAAGGCCTGCTACGAGGAGCAGAAGAAGGGCAAGACCCCCGAGGAGTACCTGGCTCTGCCCGCCCGCTACGCCCTGGTGGAGGTGGTGAATAACCACGACGATGCTCTGCAGTTCGAGCCCATCCACCGTGTCCTCTTCGATGTGAAGCCCGAGCATCTGCTCTCCGAGCTGAAGAAGTTCTATCCCGACTGCTACGAGGGCCAGGGCGAGGGCCATGTGTTTGCCTACAACTATGAGGGCAAGTCCGGCTTCATCACCATCCCCCATCCCGAAAAGCAGCTTTGCGTCGCCTCCGTGCAGACCTTCCTGGACAAGTATCTCAAGGAGTTCGGCGGCGAGGTGGACTACATCCACGGCGACGAGGTGGTGGACGAGCTGGGCAGCAAGCCCGGCAACTTCGGCATCAAGCTGCCCGCCATGGGCAAGGAGCAGCTCTTCAAGACCGTCATGGCCGACGGCGTGCTGCCCCGCAAGACCTTCTCCATGGGTCACGCCCAGGACAAGCGCTACTACATCGAGGCCCGCAAGATCGTAAAATAATCGTGGCATTTCCGCATAAACTGTGCTAAAATAGAGCCGCTGGGAGAAAATCTCTCCCGGCGGCCCTGTTTTATGAAATAGCGGAAAAGAGGAATTCAAATGAAAATAACAGAATTGGCCCCTGCCAAGCTGAATCTAACCCTGGAGGTAGGCGAAAAGCGCAGCGACGGATACCACGAGGTGCAGTCGGTGATGTCCTGCGCGGCGCTGTATGATGAAGTGGAGCTGGAGAGCGGCGCCGGTGAGGGCATCACCCTGACCTGCGACTGCCCGGACCTGCCCACAGATGAAACGAATCTCTGCCTCCGGGCTGCCAACCTGTTCTTCCAAAAGACGGGCATCCCCTGCGACGGTCTGCGCATCCGCCTCACCAAGCGCATCCCCATGCAGGCGGGCCTGGGCGGCGGCAGCGCCGACGCGGCGGCGGTCCTGCGGGGCCTACGCAAGCTCTATCGCCCGGAAATGATGATAAAGGAATTGGAGCGCATGGCCGCAGACCTGGGCAGCGATGTGCCCTTCTGCGTCCGCAGTGTCACGGCCATGGTCCGGGGCAGGGGAGAGCAGCTATTGAAGCTCCCCAAGCTGCCCCTGTGCTGGTTCGTCCTCTGCAAGCCGGCGGTGTCCTTCTCCACGGCGGCCATGTACGCCAAGCTGGATGAAAAGAAACCCGCCTGCACCATCGACACCCTGGGCCTGGTGAAAGCCCTGGAGTACCAGGATATGCAGGAGATCAGCGACCGCCTGGGCAACTGCTTCGAGTCCGTCCTGGACCCGGACAGCGAGATCTTCACCATCAAAAGCAGGCTCCTTTCCCTGGGCGCCCGGAATGCCTGCATGAGCGGCTCCGGCTCGGCGGTCTACGGCCTGTTCACCGAGGAGGACGAGGCCAAGGCCGCAGCGGCAGAGATGCAAAAGACCTACCCCCAGACCTGGTTTGCCGAAAGCGTATAAAATCCAAAAACACCGTCTATACTGTAGAAAAATCTACATAGGACGGTGTTTTTCTATGAAAAAAATGCAAAATGCAAGCAAATGGAATGCCCTGGAATGCGCACTTCTGGTAATGCTGGCCGTGTGCCTGCTGGTGGGCGCGACGGCCCTGGCCCGACAGGACCGATTGCAGCAAAAAATGATCCGCCTCCATGTGGTGGCTAACTCCGACAGCGACCGGGACCAGGCCCTGAAGCTCCAAGTGCGTGACAAGGTACTTGCCTTCACAGAGCAGACCATGCGCGCCTCCGCCACCCGCGCCGAGGCAAACCGCGCCTTGCAGGCAGCCCTGCCCACCATCCAGACCATAGCCGAAGAGACCCTGCGGCAAAACGGCTGTGAGGACAGCGTGGAGACCCGCCTGGAGCCTGCGGAGTTCCCCTTAAAAACCTACGATGGTTTCCGGCTTCCGGCAGGGGAGTACCTGGCGCTGCGTGTGCTCATCGGCGAGGCCGCCGGGCAGAACTGGTGGTGCGTGGTCTACCCGCCCCTGTGCATGACGGCAGCGTCGGATGTCCAGGAAACGGGCATCGCCTGCGGCATGGAGCAGGAGGAGCTTGCCCTCATGCAGGAGGCAGGGGAGGAGTACCAGGTAAAATTCCGCTGCGTGGAGCTGTGGGAGCAATTTCGTCAGTGGCTGCACAAATAATTTCCGCCTTTCCCGAAATTTTAGGAAAGAAATAGTGACAAGCTCCACCTTTTGTGTTATAATAATCAGACTTGCAACGGAAAACTGCATTTCAAGGGAGTAAACTCCTCTGGCAATACAAAGGAATGGACCTGTCATGAAACTGAGCAAACGGAAAATCGAGCTGATGCTGGTAGACATTGCCATCATCGTTTGCGTATACTATATGACGAACTTCATTAGAATTTTGGACCTGCACTCCATCATTCTCAACGGAGATCTGAACCTCACCCGTCTTTCGGCCCTGGTTATCATGCTGATGACCGGGCGCATTCTCTGCGGTGTGTACCGCAATGTTTGGCGTTACGCCAATTTGGAGACTTATCTGACCATCATGGTCTCGGACTTCGTGTCCAACCTGGTGCTCATGCTCATTGGCCGGATTTGGTTTGCGGTGAATTTGGGCATCGGTGTCCACATGATCGTGGCCATGGCTATCCTGCTGGTGACGCTGCTCTCCCGGTACTGCTACCAGCTCCTCTACGCCTACCGCAGCAAAAACGCGGATAAGACCATCGAGGGCAACTCCATCAATCAAATTTATAAGGTAGAGGCGGCCATCGTGGGCGCGGGCAATGTAGGCGCCACCCTGGCGGACGAATTTTTCCGCAACCCCCGTTCCCGCTATGTGCCCGTGTGCTTCATCGACACCGACCCGGAGAAGATCGGCCAAGCGGTCAACGGCGTGCCCATCTACCCGGAGGACGACAGCACCGCCAACCTCCTCAAGCGCATGAAGGTCCAGGAGGTCATCATCGCCCTGCCGGACCTGACCGTGGAGCGCAAGCAGCGCCTGTATGAGCGCTACCGCCGCACCGGCTGCTCCGTGAAGATTTATGACTATCCTTCCGGCACGGAGGAAAAGACCACCGCCAAGCGTACCCTGCGCGACTTCCGCATTGAAGACCTGCTGTTCCGTGACACCATCGAGGTGGAAAACCCCGAGACCAAGGCTTTTTACGCCGGGAAGACGGTCCTTGTCACCGGCGGCGGCGGGTCCATCGGCTCGGAGCTCTGCCGCCAGATCGCGGCTCTGCACCCGAAAAAGCTGGCTATTTTGGATATTTACGAGAACAACGCCTACGATGTGCAGCAGGAGCTGATCCGCAAGTACGGCGATAAGCTGGACCTGGAGGTCATCATCGCCTCCGTCCGGGATGTGGAGCGCCTGGAGCATATTTTCCGGGACCTGCGTCCCCAGATCGTGTTCCACGCCGCCGCCCATAAGCATGTGCCGCTGATGGAGCACTCCGGCGTGGAAGCGCTGAAGAACAATGTGCTGGGTACATACAATGTGGCGGAGATGTCGGAGAAATACGGCGTGGAGAAATTCCTGCTCATTTCCACCGACAAGGCCGTGAACCCCACCAATGTCATGGGCGCCAGCAAGCGCCTGTGCGAAATGGTCATTCAGTGCCGGGAAAACAGCAAAACCGAGTTCACAGCGGTGCGCTTTGGCAATGTCCTGGGCAGCAACGGCTCCGTGATCCCCCTGTTCAAGCGGCAGATCGAGGCCGGCGGCCCGGTCACGCTGACGGATAAGCGCATCATCCGCTACTTCATGACCATTCCCGAGGCGGTGCAGCTGGTGATGGTCACCTGCGCCATGGCCCACAACGGCGAGCTGTTCGTGCTGGACATGGGCAAGCCCGTGAAAATTTTGGACCTGGCCGAGAACATGATCCGCCTGTCGGGCCTCACGCCTTATAAGGACATCGACATCGTGGAGATCGGCCTGCGCCCGGGCGAAAAGCTCTATGAGGAGCTGCTGATGAAGACCGAAGAGCTGGACAAGACCAGCAACGACATGATCTTCATCGAGCGGGACAAGGGCCTGCCCCGGGAGGAAGTGGAGCGCAAGCTGGACCTGGTGCGCCGGGCCATCGCCACGGAGGAGCAGTCCGCCGTGCTGGAGGTCATCCGCCAGACCGTCCCCACCTACCACGACCCCGAGGAGGTCAACCGCAAGGCCGACCAGGCCCAGGAGATCAAGGAGGCCGCCGCGGCCAACGGATAATCGCATTTGACCAAACTCCCGCCCTCTACCCCGGGGACGGGAGTTTTTTCGCAAAAGAACGACGGAAACGGTGAGTTTGTAGTTGACAAACCGACCGCTTTATGGTAAAATTTATCTTGCGTTTGAGTTGAGTGTACTTTCACACACGGAGAGATGGCTGAGTGGTCGAAAGCACCGGTCTTGAAAACCGGCGATGTGAAAGCATCCGTGGGTTCGAATCCCACTCTCTCCGCCAAACCGAATATCGTGATGCAGAAGTACCCAAGTGGCCGAAGGGGCTCCCCTGCTAAGGGAGTAGGCGGCTTAAAAACCCGCGCGAGGGTTCAAATCCCTCCTTCTGCGCCAAAAAAGCACTCAGCATAATGCTGAGTGCTTTTTTCCGGTTTGATCCACACTTATTCACAGAGGATAACAAGTATGAATAACAGCAGAGACTTCAAAAAAGAATACGATGCCTTCTTGCAGAAAGTCCCTTACCAAACAGCGGTGGTTGACAATGTAAAGGTAAGATACCAGTATGGCGGCCGGGACGGCGCCCCGGTCATTCTCTTTTTTAACGGATTAGAGATGCAGGAAATGTGGATGCCGTATGCCGAAGAGCTTGGAAAGAAATACAGATTCCTGATTTACGAATATCCGCTCCACACCACCAATGCAGACGAGCAGATCGACTTTGCCGCCAAGATGCTGAAAGCATTGTCCATTGAAAAGGTGATTCTGATCGGCGCCAGTGACGGCGGCGTATATGCCCAGATTTTTGCGAAAAGACACCCGGATTCTGTTTTGGCCATGCTCCTGACGACCACATTGACGGTAGATTCCGATTATGTCAGAGACATCCGAAAAGAGCGCTTTTCCACGCCGATACTCCTTCTTTTGCTCAAACTGGTCCCCGCCAAAACGGAAATGAAGCTGCTGTTAAAAAAAGCACGGGTTTTTTGGAGTGTGAATCGAAAGAGGATCGGAAATATGGCAGAGGCTTTTATGAAGTGGTGGCTTCCGACCTGCACTATAAGCAGCGATTCATGCACAGCTTCAAGTGTGTCTATATGCTGAGGGACTATCCGCTTTTCAAAGAAAGCGATTTCGAGTATCTGCGGGGAAAAATACAAGTCCTCCTTCCCGAGAAAGACATTTTCAAAAAAGAGGACCAGGACCGTCTTGCGGACCTATTCAGAAAGCTGGATGCAGAAATTCTCCCTGTTCCCGGCGGCCATGTGGGATTCATCGTTCAGTCAGAGCGCTACATGGATCTGATGAAAAAATTTCTGGAGGAAAACGGGCTCTGATAAACCAATTCCGGCTTGAGGAGGTAAAATCATGGTTAGCTTTCGAGTTGGCTGTATAATGTATGAAATAGGCACCGCATCTTTTTTGCATTCTTTTTTCTCGACAGTGGCCTATAGATTGGAAAATAACAGGTGGGGAAGCAGATTTCCTGTCATTATGAATGAGTTGTATCAGGGAAAACTATCCTGTAAAAATGCGCCTGCTGCGAAAGCGGAATTAACACAAATTCAAAAAGATTTGACTACGCTTTCCCCCGATAAAGTTATATGGGATATTGAGGATCTGTCGAAGCAGCCACCCTGGGGAAACAAAATTAGCAGTGAGATTACGAGCTTAAGAAATTATTTCGTCACCTGTGATGGGCGCGATTTTATGGAAGTATTTCATATGGCCTTAGATGCAGCCATTGAAATTAAAAAAGATGTACTGATCCAATAGATCCATATCTGTCGAATAGAATAACCCATTGCCGCTTGGTTTTCCCTTGAAAATCAAGCGGCTTTTCCTTTCAGAAAAACCGCCGCTTCGCCCGCGATTTACCTAAAAAACAGTAGCATTTTGCCGAAAAATACGCTACAATGTCCTTAATAATAGAATTGCGAGGTGCCCCCATGAAGAAAACCCAGCAGGAAAAGCTCCAAGCCCGGCAGGTCAAGCAGCCCAATACCCTCCTTTACGCCCTCCTCATGCTGATCGTGAAATTCCTCAACCGCAAGATCCACACCACCTTCCACTTCAAGGCCGACCCCCGGCAGGACAGCGGCCCCTATGTCATCATCAGCAACCATGCCAGCCGCGTGGACTACCAGTTCACCGGCCCCGCCTGCTACCCCCAAAAGCTGAATTTCGTGGTGGGCTACAACGAGTTCGTCCGCTTTCCCATCTGCCTGATCCTCAAGTGGGCCCAGGCCATCCCCAAGAAAAATTTCACCCCGGACCTGTACTGTATGCGCCAAATGCGCCGGGTCATCCAGCAAGGCGGCCACCTGTGCATCATGCCCGAGGGCATGAGCTCCATCACAGGCATGGCCCAGCCGGTGATGATCGGCACAGGCAAATTCCTGAAGATGCTGGGCGTCCCCGTCTACTACACCAAGGTCTCCGGCGGCTACCTGACCTACACCAAGCACTGCCTGGATGAGCGCCCGGGCCGGGTGGAGGTGACGGTGGACCGTATGTTCACCGCCCAGGAGCTGAAGGACCTGCCCGCCCAGGCGGTGGAGTACACTATGAACCGCCTCCTGGCCCACGACGACTACATCTGGAACCGCCAGGCCCAGGTGACCTTTAACGGCAAGGGCCAAATGGCCAAAAACCTGGACACCCTGCTGTATCTGTGCCCCAAGTGCGGCGCCCTGCACCAAATGGAGTGCTCCGGCAACGAAATGCGCTGCACCGCCTGCGGCAACACCGTGGAGGTAGACGAAAAATACAACCTCCGCCCCGTAGGCCCCGACAGCCAGTGCCCGGAGC
Organism: Bacteroidaceae bacterium; assembly: GCA_963634265.1. GTDB lineage: Bacteria > Bacillota > Clostridia > Oscillospirales > Oscillospiraceae > Vescimonas. Next base: position 21,719 of record CAVHCH010000090.1, read on the forward strand.
TGGTCAGCGACTGGGTGCTGCTGGAGCGCAAAAAGGCGGAAGAGGATGTAAAGGAACCCGACTTTACATACAGCGGCCATGTTCAGGTTGGCATGCTCCCGCTCTATAAAACCCTCAAGGGCGACCACACCTCCGAGCTCTGCGGCGAAGGCCAGCTCCGCCTGGACCACACGGGCCTCCACTTTGGCGGCACCGTCCACGGCCAGCCCTATTCCTTCCACTTGACCACCGACCAGGTGCCCACCTTCGGTATGTGTACGGACATCTCACGCTTCTACACCTTCGTGGACGGCGAGTTCATCGAGTTCTACCCCGAAGGGCGCGATGTCCTCCGCTGGGACCACCTCACCGAGGAGATGCACCGCTTCCACGGCGGCAAATGGCAAAACACCCCCTACCGCCACTGCGATTAAAAACCAAAGCACACAGGCCTAAAACCTGTGTGCTTTTCCTATTTACCCATATAAATTATACAGTCGGGGCCGGGCCTCCGGCGGCCAATTCATGGCTCTTGCCCAGGGCCATCAAGGGGATGGTCACCAAGATCAAAAAGAACCCCAGCAGATCCAGCCACGAGAAGGTGGTGTGCAAAAACAGCACGGAGATGATCACCGACCCCACCGGCTCCACGGAGGAGAGGACGCTGCCCACCAGGCTGCCCACGATGCTGCACCCGCTCTGAAACAGGCTGAACGAGAGCACCGTGCCCAGGATGATAACGCTGGCCATGAGCAGATAGAGCTTCCCGCTGAACACCACCCCCTGGATGTGCCAGGGCCGGAAGATCACCAGCATCACCGCCCCGCCGATGGTCATGCCCCAGCCTGTGATGGTCAGCACATGGTATTTCTGCATCAATTTCCGGGGCGAAACGGTGTAAAAGGCGAAGCACACCGCGCTGATAAGCCCCCACACCGCGCCCTTGGCCGGCACCGCCAGGGCCGTGAGGTCGAAGTGCGTCACGCAGGTAAAGGCCCCCAGAACCACCAGCGCCACGCTGACCAGCTCATAGGGGTGGGGCTTTTTCCGTGTAGAAATGACGCTCCAAAGCAAGATCACCACCGGGCTGCAATAGGAGATCACCGTTGCAAAAGCCACATTGGCATACTGCACGGAGCTGTAAAAGCTGTATTGGCACAGGGCCGAGCCCAGCAGGGCAAACACCAGCAGGGAGGGCCAGGCCTCCTTGTGCCGCAGCACCTCCAGGGGCTTGCTGCCCGCGATGGCGGCCACGGTCAGGGTGATGATCCCGCCGATAAAAAGCCGGATCGGCACCAGCCAGTCAGAGGTAACGCCGCAGTCCCGAAACATCACCTGCCCGCACGCGCCGCCCACAGACCAGAGCAGTCCGCCGATCAGGGTCATGATGTAGCCCTTGACCATAAGAGAATGATTATTTCCAGCCATAAAAAGCCTTCCTTTTTTCTCAAAATACAGCACCAATATAGCATGTGCTGAGGAGAAATGTCCATGAGCTTTTCCGACAAATCCGAGGGAAAAAACGACAGTTTTCCTGTTGAAAATTCAATTTTTTCCCCGCAAAAAGCCCCGTTGCAAACCGCCCCCGGATGTGATAGGATGAACAGGGAAGGGAGGTGGCAGCCATGAAACTGCGCATAGAGCGCCTGGCGGACTATTCGGCCCCACGCCTGGCAGCGGAAATGCTGGCCGCCGCCGCAAATATAGACCCGGCGGACATCCGTTTTTACCGCAGCAAAAACGGCAAACCCCTGTGCGACCTGCCCATGTTTTTCAATTGCAGCCACAGCGGGGACTATGTAGCCTGCGCCGTGAGTACCCACGAGATCGGGGTAGACATAGAGCGGGTACGGCCTATCCATACCCGTCTGCTGCGGACCTTGACGGCGGAGGAGGCAGCCTGGCTCCGCGCCCAGCCGGAGGAGAATGCGGCCTTTTTCCGCCTCTGGACCATGAAGGAGAGCTGGCTCAAGTGCCACGGCGGCACCCTCCTGGACTACCGCCGCTGCAATTTCGCCGACGCAAACGGCGCGCTCCGAACGCATTTCGAGGGCCGCCATTTCACCTTTCCCCCCGCGCCGGAGGGCTATGTTCTGACCCTCTGCGAAAAAGAATAAAAAATCGGCCCCGGGGCTCTCCCGGGGCCATTGCTATTTATAACTCAGTGCAGCGCATACTTCACCTTGTACTCGTCGTAGTACTTGGCAAAGGAGTCGTCCTTCACCTGCTTGAGGCTGCGGACATACTCGTGGGTGTCAAAGGAGTCCGTTTGCAGCTCAATAAGAGCCAGGGCGATGTTGGAGCAGTGGTCAGCCACGCGCTCAAAGTTGGTGAGCAGGTCGTTGAACACAAACCCCTGGTTCAGCGTACATACGCCCCGCTGGAGCCGGTCGATGTGGTGGCTCTTCATCTCGTCGCACAGGGTGTCCACGATCTCCTCCAGGGGCTCCACCCGCCGCGCCCCCTCGGTGTCGTTTTCAATAAAGGTGTCCACGGCCAGGTGTAGAATGTCCCGAATGGCCGTCTCCAGCACCGTCAGCTCGTGGCTGGCCTCCTCAGAAAACACGATGCTCTTTTCGTGGATCTCCTTGGCGCACTCGGCGATGTTCAGCGCATGGTCGCTGATACGCTCAAAGTCCGAGATGGTGTGCAGATACTTGGAGACCTCCTCGCTCTGCCGCGTGTTCAGAGATTTGACGGTAATTTTCATCAAATAGGTGCCCAGCTTGTCCTCAAAGCGGTCCACGGTGCTCTCCAGCTCCTCCACCACTTGAAAGCCCTTTTCGCTGTAATTGCCGATGAGCTCCAGGGAGTCCGTCAGGTTGCGGCAGGCGGTGTGGGCCATAGCCGCCGTGACCTCCCGGCTCTGCTCGATAGCCAGGGCCGGGTGCTGCAGGAAGCGCTCCTCCAGCCGGTCCATCTCCAGCTTGGCCGGGTCGGCCCCGGACTTATCCGGAATCAGGAAGCAGACGAACCGCTCCAGCAGCCCGATAAACGGCGTCAGCACAATGACCGTAGCCAGGCGGAACAGGGTGTTCAGCAGGGCAATGGACACGGTGGTCATCGTCATGGTCATGAAAGGGAAGTGGAAGATAGCGTTGGCGGCGTAAAACACCGTAGCCCATATCACCACGCCCAAAACATCAATGAGCAGATACACAAACGCCGTGCGCCGACCGTGAATGTTGGCCCCCAGGGCGCTGAGCAGCACCGGCACAGCTGCGCCGATGGCGATACCCATGATAATAGGGAAGGCCACCTCATAGGTGACGGCCCCGGTGATAGCCAGCGCCTGCAAAATACCCACCGCCGCCGAAGCGCTCTGGATAACGCTGGTGAAAACGATACCCACCAAAATGCCCAGCAGCGGGTTAGAAAAGCTGGTGAGAATGCCCGTGAAAGCCTCGCTCTCCTTCAGCGGCGCCACGGCCCCGCTCATGGCGGACATACCGAACATCAGCACCGCAAAGCCCATGAGGATGTTGCCCACCGACAGGGTGGACTGCTTCTTCCCGGACATACGCAGCACGATGCCCACTACGGCCACAATGCCCGTAAGGGTGGCGGTGCTCAAAAGGTCTACCCATCCGCTTCCGCCGGAGAGGTCCGACAGGCACAGGATCCACCCGGTGACGCTGGTGCCCAGGATGGCGCCCATGACCACGCCGATGGCCTGCTTCACCTGCATCATGCCGGAGTTGACGAAGCCCACCACCATCACCGAGGTAGCCGAGGACGACTGGATCACGGCGGTGACGCCGGTGCCCAGTAAAACGCCCTTGAGGGGGGTGCTGCTGAGCCGGTAGAGCACCAGCTCCAGCTTGTTGCCGGCGACTTTTTTCAGCCCGTCCCCCATCAGGCTCATGCCAAACAGGAACAGCGCCACGCCGCCCAGCAGGGTTATGACATCGGATACACTCATCCGCTTATCCCTCCCATAATCATTCCTTATCTAATAGTATACAAAATTTGTTTAACATTGTCGATAGCTTTTTGCGGGGGAAAAGGAAAAAAGAAAGGGCTTTTGTTAAAAAAATTTAGGGAAAATCCCATGATTTAATATGGATTTAACATAAAATGGATTTTCATTTTTACAACGATACTGTATAATAGCCCTGAAAGAAGGTGGAAAACGATGATCTATCTGCTGGAGGATGACGACAGCATCCGCAAATTGGTGACCTACGCCCTGCAAAGCCAGGGCTACGAAGCGGCGGGCTTTGAAAAGCCGTCGGATTTTTGGCGCGCTATGAACCGCCAGCTCCCGGAGCTGGTGCTGCTGGATGTGATGCTGCCCGAGGAGGACGGCCTGTCGGTGCTGAAAAAGCTGCGGGGCGCCACGGCCACCAATGCCATCCCCGTCATCATGCTCACGGCCAAAAACACGGAGTTCGACCGGGTGACGGGCCTGGACTGCGGGGCGGACGACTTTGTTTCCAAGCCCTTTGGCATGATGGAGCTGCTGGCCCGTGTTCGCGCGGTGCTGCGCCGAACGGAGAAAACGCCCCAGGAGCAGCAGTGGCAGGTGGGCCCCCTCTATGTGTGCCCCCAGCGCCGCCAGGTGCAGGTGAACGGCCAGGAAGTCCTGCTGACCTATAAGGAATTTGAAATTTTAACGCTGCTTCTGCAGCAGCAGGGCCGGGTCATGACCCGGGAAATGCTCATGGACCGCGTCTGGGGCCTGGAAGCGGACCGGGAAAACCGCACCCTGGATGTCCACATCCGTACGCTGCGTCAAAAGCTGGGCGAGGCCGGACACCTCATCGAGACCGTCCGGGGCGTTGGCTATAAGCTGGGGGGACAGCCATGACCAGGAAGATCGTCCGCAGCCTGTTTTTCCTGGCCATGCTGGTGCTGGCCGTAGGCGCGTGCCTGTTTTCCGGCATCCTGTACGGCAACTATGAAAAGCAGTCCTTCGCGTCCCTGTCCCAGGAGGCGGAGCAGCTGAGCCAGACCTTGGCCTACATCGCCCCGGAAAACCTGCGCTCCACAGACCGCATCACCCTCATCGGCGCCGACGGCACGGTGCTCTACGACAGCGCCGCCAACGCCGCCGACATGGATAACCACCTGGACCGCCAGGAGGTGGCCCAGGCCATGAAGTCCGGCACAGGCCAAAGCAGCCACTACTCCAGCACCGTCCTGCAAAAGAATCTCTATTATGCTCTTCGCCTGGAAGACGGCACAGTCCTGCGCCTGAGCCGTGTCCAGAGCAGCCTGGGCGCCATGCTCCTGAGCATGGCCGGGCCCATCATCGCCACCATCGCGGTGCTGCTCCTCCTGGCCGCCGCCCTCTCCGTGCGCCTGGCCCGGCAGATCACCAAGCCCATCAACGCCATCTCCACGGACGATCCCCAGGATGTCTACCCGGAGCTTCAGCCCCTGACCCAGCGCCTGCGCCAGCAAAAGGAGACCATCGGCAAGCAGATGGACGAGCTGAGCCGCCGTATGCGCGAGTTCTCCGCCATGACCGAGAACATGAGCGAGGGCTTCCTGCTGGTGGACCTCCGCGGCCACATCCTCACAGAGAACCACAGCGCGTCCATGCTCATGCCCGTGGAGGCGGACAACATCGCCCGCTCCCCGGAGCCGCAGCTGCGCCAGGCGGCCCAGCAGGCCCTGTCCGGCCAGCGCTGCGAGCGCCTTTTGCAGCGGGGCGAGCGCACCCTCTCCATCATGGCAAGCCCCGTCCTCGCCTCGGGCCAGGTCACCGGCGCGGTGGTGCTGACCATGGATGTCACCGAGCGCGAGCAGCGGGAAAAGCTCCGCCGGGAGTTCTCCGCCAATGTTTCCCACGAGCTGAAAACCCCCCTGACCTCCATCTCCGGCTTTGCCGAGCTCATGAGCCAGGGCCTGGTGCCGCCGGAGAAGGTGAAGGAGTTCAGCGCCGACATCTGCCGGGAGTGCGCGAGGCTTACCAGCCTGGTGGAGGACATCATCGATCTCTCCCGCCTGGAGGAGGGCGGCGAGGGCATGGAGTGGGAAGGTGTGGAGCTTTACAGTCTTTGTGATTCCGTGCTTCAGAGCCTGGAGCAGGTGGCCCAAAAGCAGGAGGTCACCCTGCACCTGGAGGGCGACATACGCACCGTCCACGGCGTGCGCCAGGTACTCCACGAGATGGTCTATAACCTCTGCGACAACGCCATCAAGTATAACCGCCCCGGCGGCACCGTCACCGTCCGGGTGGGCCGCAGCGGCCAGGGTGCCTTCGTCTCCGTGGCCGACACCGGCATCGGCATCCCCTACGACCACCAAAGCCGCGTTTTCGAGCGGTTTTACCGGGTGGATAAGAGCCACAGCCGCGCCATCGGCGGCACGGGCCTGGGCCTGTCCATCGTAAAGCACGCGGCGGCGCTCCACGGCGCGCAGATCGACCTGCAAAGCCAGCCCGGCGCAGGCACCACCATCACCGTGACCTTCCCCGGGCAATAACAAAAATTTAACAAAATTTTAGGAGGACTTTCCCTGTGAAAGCCCTCTTTTTTGCACATTTTAATATGGATTTAACATTTCTGCGGTTTCGGATTTAAGATTCCCCCTTTAAGATGAAAATAGACTAAGATAAAGGTAAATACTATATAAAAACAAAAGAGGAGAGAAAGCAATGACATTTTTCGATGTATTGACGCTCATCGGCGGCCTGAGCCTGTTCCTGTTCGGCATGAACCTGATGGGCGACGCCCTGGAAAAGCGGGCGGGCAGCGGCCTGAAAGCCCTGCTGGGAAAGCTCACCGGCAGTAAGCTGGGCGGATTTTTAACGGGCCTGGGCATCACGGCGGTGATCCAGTCGTCCTCTGCCACCACGGTGATGGTGGTGGGCTTCGTCAACTCCGGGCTCATGACCCTGCGCCAGGCCATCCATGTGATCATGGGCGCCAATGTGGGCACCACCGTCACGGCCTGGATCCTGAGCCTCACGGGCATCCAGAGCGACAATTTCTTCATGATGCTGCTCAAGCCCAGCTCCTTCACCCCCGTCATGGCCCTCATCGGTGTGGGCCTTTACATGATGAGCAAAGACGGCAAAAAGAAGGACACTGGCCTCATTCTCCTGGGCTTTGCCACGCTGATGTTCGGCATGGACACCATGAGCGCTGCGGTGGCGGGCCTGAAGGACATGGAGGGCTTCCGGGACCTGCTGCTGGTGTTCACCAACCCCATCCTGGGCGTGGTGGCCGGCGCGGTGCTCACGGCCATCATCCAGTCCTCCTCGGCCTCCGTGGGCATTTTGCAGGCGGTCTCCTCCACCGGGCAGATCACCTTCGGCGCGGCCATCCCCATCATCATGGGCCAAAACATCGGCACCTGCGTCACGGCCCTGCTCTCCTCCATCGGCACCAACCGCAATGCCCGCCGGGCGGCGGTGGTCCACCTGAGCTTCAACATCATCGGCACCGTGGTCTGGCTCACGGTCTTTGAGGTGGTCCGCGCCCTGGTGGACATCCCCATGCTCTCCGGCAGTATCGACCAGGTGGGCATCGCCATCGTCCACTCGGTGTTCAATGTCCTCTGCACGGCCCTGCTCCTGCCCATGACGGGCCTGCTGGAGAAGTTGGCCTTCCGCATCATCCCCGATAAGGGCGAAAACGACAGCGTCCCCGCCCTGGATGAGCGCCTTATGGCCACCCCGGCGGTTGCCATGGAGCGCTGCCACGAAGTCACCGTGAACATGGGGCACATCGCCGTCAAGGCCACCCGCAACGCCATGCGCGAGCTGGACGGCCACGACCCCAAGCGCGCCGACAGCATCCGCGAGGACGAGCAGGCGGCGGATAAATACGAGGACGAGCTGGGCACTTACCTGGTGAAGCTGTCCGGCTGCTCCCTCAGCGACCAGGACCGGGTGGAGGCGGCGGAGCTGCTGCACATGATCGGCGACTTCGAGCGCATCAGCGACCACGCGGTGAATGTGCTGGAGGCAACGGAGGAGCTGCGTGGAAAGGGGATAACCTTTACAGACGCGGCTATGAGTGAGATGCACAAGCTGTTCGGCGCGGTGAGCGAAATCATGGACCTGGCTCTCACGGCCTTCATCCACGGCGACCTCTCCGCCGCCAAGGAGGTGGAGCCTCTGGAGCAGGTGGTAGACACTCTGAAAGAGCAGCTCCGCTCCCGTCACATCCTGCGCCTGCAAGAGGGCCGGTGCAGCATGGAGGCCGGCTTCGTGTGGGCGGACCTGCTCACCGACCTGGAGCGCATCGCCGACCACTGCTCCAATATCGCCGGCTGCGTGGTGCAGATGCAGAAGAGCCGCCTGGACATCCACGGGTATCTGGACGGCGTGCGCAGCGGCAGCGAGGAGTTCCGCCAGCGCTACGATTATTACGCCCGCAAATACGCCCTTGCTTAAACCCTTGCCAAAACGGAAATAATGTGTATAATAGAGAAAAGATTCTGCGCTTAGACTGCACGGAGGATTTTCATGCTGAAACATTGTTTGATCGTATTTGGTGTCTCCATGGTGCCGCTTATCGAGCTGCGTGGGGCCATTCCCTATGGCGTAGCCTTTGGCCTGCCCCTGTGGCTGACCTACTGCATCGCTATTGTTGGCAATATGCTCCCGGTGCCCATCATCTATTTCTTCGCCCGCAAGGTGCTTCTGTGGGGCTGCGATAAGAAATTTATCGGCAAGTTTTTCACCTGGTGCCTGCAAAAGGGCGAAAAAGGCGGCCAAAAGCTCCGGGAAAAGGCGGGGCGCGGCCTGTTTTGGGCGCTGCTGCTGTTCGTGGGCATCCCGCTCCCCGGCACCGGCGCGTGGACGGGTACTCTGGCGGCCAGCATTCTGGACATGGGCTTTAAGAAGAGCGTCCTGGCCTGCATGGGCGGCGTCCTGCTGGCGGGCCTCATCATGGGCGGCCTGTCCCTCTTAGGCGTAGGCATATTCACGGCGGCGGCCGCATAAAAAACACATTTTTTTCGTAAAGCAGGAGGCGAAGCAATGACTTATACCTATCAGCCCCGGGGCGTGTGTTCCCGGAGAATGACCGTAGAACTGGAAAACGGCATCATCCGCGATGTCCGCGTAGAGGGCGGCTGCAACGGGAATCTCCAAGGCATATCCCGCCTGGTCATCGGCATGCCCGCCACCGAGGCCATCCAAAGAATGAAAGGCATTCAGTGCGGCGGCAAACCCAGCTCCTGCCCCGACCAGCTCTCCATCGCCCTGGAACAAGCCCTGGCCCAGGAAAAGCGATCCTAATAAAAGCGTCAAGAGCCACAGGAGACTTCCTGTGGCTCTTTTCTTTTTCACCCCCGCCGCCCCCGGCGCATAGAATAAAGAGCGATGGGAGCGTGAAAGCAATGGCCTATGATGAGCGAGAGCTGCTGGCCCGTCTGATCCAGTGCGAGGCAGGGGGCGAGGGCGAGATCGGGATGAAAGCCGTGGCCGGGGTGGTGATGAACCGGGTGAATATCATCGGCGGCGAATACGACCGGGTAGGGCAGGGGAGCCTGCAAAATATCGTGTTCCAGCCGGGCCAGTTTACCTGCCTGGCGGAGACAGTGGGCGGCGTGTATAACCCCCAAAACATTTATAATATGCGCCCCACCCAGGAAAATTACGAAATTGCCGACTGGGCCATGGCCGGCAACCGCCTGCCCGTGGTAGGGGATGCCCTGTGGTTTTATAGCCCCTACGACCGCCCCTGCCGGAGCTTTTTCCCCTCCCAGGTGGGCCAGTTCGTGGAGCAGATCGGCGGCCACTGCTTCTATGTCCCCACAGACGCATATTATGAAACTTGAGTGAGGTGTGAAGTATGCTGCAAATACATACGGATCCACAGGCGGAGAGCATCGGCCCCCTGCAAAATGGCGGCATGGCGGGCATGAGCCCCAATGTCCTGGGCAGCGACAATATGATGGGCATGAGCCCCAACCTGCCCGGCAGCGGCGGCATGGTGAGCATGGGTTCCAGCCAGGGCGGCATGATGGGCATGGATCCCGGCCAGTACGGCGGGACCAATATAACCCCCATGCAGGCGGATACTGGCAACATGGCCCTGATCCCCCAGCGCCCCGACCACATGATGCTCCAGCAGGAGGGTGTCGAGACCATCCCCGGCCCGGCCAGTGGCCGCGAAGTGACCAATAGCTCCGTCCGGGGTCTCCTGGCCCGAAACCTGGGCTATTATGTGGTGGCCAGCTTCCTCATGGGCACCCAGCAGGCCATCCAATGGGAGGGCATCCTGGCCAGCGTAGGCAACGACTACCTGGTCATCTACCAGCCCGACCAAAACCGCTTCGTCAGCGGCGACATCTACTCCCTGAAATTCGTAGAGTTTCACGAAGACCAATCCCCCTGCGGCGCCGGCTACAGAAGACGCGACGCCTTCCAAGGCTGGTAAAACCTGTCGAAAATTCCTTCGGAATTTTCCGACAAAAGGCTTACAGTCTGCTGCGCGCATAATTTTTGCGCCGGGCGCAAAAATTCCACACTTGCAGCCTGAGAGGAATTTTTCTCCACGCGCATGTCGCGGTGAAAAATGATCTCAATTTTTTGCCGCCCGCTGGCGGCAAACTCTGCGAGGCTTTTTTTGAAAAAAGATCTCCCCGAAGCCACCCAGCTTCGGGGAGAAAACTTTTTATAGAGGAAAGATGAAAGAGAAAAGTGGAAAGTTAAGCCCGCAGCCATAGACAAAAAACCATGTCATTGCGAGACCAGCGCGCACGCTGGTCGTGGCAATCCGTAACCCCCGTCCCCAAAGCCTCCCCTGCGTAAGGGGAGGTGGCGCGAAGCGCCGGAAGGGTCTCCCTCACCGCACCTCAAGTAACCCCTTACCTCCCCAACTCCGCACACTCAAACCGATCCCACGGATACCGCTCCGGCGGCGGCTGGGTAATGTCGATCTTCTCCCCCGTAAGAGGATGGGCCAAAGCCAGCCGGTACGACCACAGCGCCGCCGTGCATCCCGGGTCCTTGCTGCCATAGCGTATGTCCCCCAGCAGCGGCAGCCCCCGGGAGGAAAACTGCACCCGTATCTGGTGTGTGCGCCCCGTGTAAAGCCGCACCCGCACCAGCGACAGTGCCTCCGTTTCCCCCAGCACCCGATACGCCAGTCGCGCCTCCCGCACGCCCTTGCGCATCCGCTTCACCACATAGCTTTTGTTCTTGGAAGCGTCCCGGAACAGCAGGTCCGTCAGTTCCCCCTCCGGCGCCTCCGGGTGTCCCCGCAGCACCGCCAGATACTCCTTTTCCACCCGGTGCTCCGCCACGGCGGCAATGAGCTTCCCCGTCACCGCCTTACTGCGGGAGAACACCATCACCCCGCCGGTGATCTTGTCCAGCCGGTGTACCGTGGCAATGTAGTCCGGCTGGTGCAGCGCCTGATAGTGCGCCCGCAGCAGCCCCGGCATACATGCCCCGCTCTCGCTGTCCTCGGACAAGACCCCCACCGGCTTTACGCACAGCACCAGGCTTTTGTCCTCGTAAAGTATCGTCAGATCGTCATGCCCCATAAAAATTCCTCTCTCAAATAAGGCAGACGCCACGAAAGCGTCTGCCTTAGATTTTGTTATCTGCGCCGCCCGCGATAGTTCCGGCTGCCGCGCCCGTATTTGTTCCGAGACCCGTAGCGGTTCTTAGGCCGCAGCATCTTCACCCAAACCACGATGAAAATGACCAGCAATATCACCACCACCGTGAGGATCTTCACGATGGTCTTGGAGAAGAACTGGGAAATGAGATACTTCCCCTGCAGGAAGCGGTTCACGCTCACGCTATCGGCGGCCAGCAGCTTAAAGGTGATGTAGTCGTACCCATCATAGCTTAGGGTCATCTCGCCCAGCTCCTGCCCGGCCTCAATGGGCGCAAAGGCGGTGTCGCCGTACACCGTCACCTTCCGCTCCAGCATCTCCGGCGTCACATCGTTGGGCAGCAGGATCTTCACATCCTCCGCCGCGTGGACCAAAACCGCGTTGGTCTCCTTGCTCAAAAGCACGGGAACTTCCTGGATCAGGTCGTCCTTGGTAAAAATCGTCTGCACGGTGAAGTTGTTGTAGCCCCAGTCCAGCAGCGTGGCCGAGTCCACAAAGTTCATCAGCCGGGTTTCGCCGTTCACTTCCTTCGTGCTGCACCCCAGCACCACAGACACCAGCCGCCGCCCGTCCTTGATGGCGGTAGCCAGCAGGCAGCGGCCCGCCTCGTCGGTGTAGCCGGTCTTGAGCCCGTCGGCGTAGTCATAGATGTAGCCCAGAGTGCGCCAGTTGGAAATAAGCGCATTGGTAGAGTGCAGCTCCCGCACATCGGACATATTGGTGGCGGGCACATCATAAGACTTGCTGCCGCAGATGGTCATAAACAGGTCGTGCTTCATAGCCTCCCGGGCAATGAGATAAATGTCCCAAGCGGTGGTGTAGTGCTCCGGGTCGTGGAGGCCGTTGGTGTTGGCAAAGTGGGTGCCCTCGCAGCCCAGCTCCCCGGCCCGCTGGTTCATCAGCGCCACAAAGTCCGCAATGGAGCCGGACACGGCCTCGGCCAGCACATTGGCCGCCTCGTTGGCCGACACGATCAGCAGGCAGTTGAGCAGCTGCTCCACCGTCAGCACCTCGCCCGCCTCAATGCCGGCGGTGCTGCTGTCCTCGTCGATGCTGGTCACAGCCAGGTAGGAGGCGGTGATGGGCTGGGAGAGGGTCAGGTCGCCCCGATCCACGGCCTCCAGGGTCAGCAGGGCCGTCATGACCTTGGTGATGCTGGCGGGATAGGCCTTCTGCTTTTCATTGAGCCCGTAGAGCATCCGCCCTGTGCTCTCGTCCATCAGCAGGGCGCACTTGGCGTCCAGCACGGGATTTTCCAGTGCGCTGGCCTGGGGCACCAAAAAAAGCACCGTCATAAGGACGGAAAGCAAAAAAACTGATAAAATCCGGCGAATTTTCATGGTCGTTCCTCTCCAATTATGCTATAATAAAAAATAGGACACAGATTTGTTATGTGAACCAACTTCAATTATAAGCAAAAATGAGGGTGTAGTCAACAGTGAAACACACAATTCATTTGACAAAAACGGAAATCGCGCTCTTAGTCTTAGCGGTGCTGTTTGCGGTGGCCATGCTCTTTTACCGGGGCCATCGCACCGGGGACGGGGCCTGGCAGATCACCACCCAAAAAAGCACCACCCAGGAGGAGACCATTCAGCCCGTGAATGTAAACACCGCCACGGTGGAGGAGCTGATCGAGGTAGAGGGCATCGGCCCCACCCTGGCGGCGCGTATCGTGGAATATCGGGAGGCCAACGGCCCCTTTCAGACCATCGAGGAGCTGGACAATGTAAAAGGCATCGGGCCGAGTTTGATAGAAAACATTCGATTTTTGGTATGCGTGGAGGATGAACCATGAAGATACTGGTGGTAGACGATGAAAAGCTGCTTGTAAAGGGCATCACCTTTAACCTGCAAAACGAGGGCTACGAGGTGGAGGCCGCCTACGACGGCGCGGCGGCGGTGGAGCTGGCCCGGCGCGGAGACTTTGACCTCATCATCCTGGACTGGATGATGCCCGGCAAGTCCGGTAGCGAGGCGTGCATGGAGATACGCACCTTTTCCGATGTGCCCATCATCATGCTCACCGCCAAGAGCGAGGACAGCGACAAGATCATGGGCTTTGCCTGCGGGGCCGACGACTATGTGACCAAGCCCTTCAACATCCTGGAGCTCAAGGCCCGCATCCGCGCCCTGCTGCGCCGCTCCTCCGGCAGCCGCCGCCGGGAAAAGGAGAGCAGCCTCCTGCAATACGGCGACTTCACCCTGGATATGAGCCAGCGGGTAGCCCTGCGGGCGGGCCGGGTGGTGGACCTGACCGCCAAAGAATACGAGCTTTTAGAGGTGCTCATGAGGAGCCCGCGCCATGTGTTCAGCCGGGAAAAGCTCATGGACCAGGTGTGGGGCTATACCTACGCCGGGGACTACCGCACCGTGGATGTCCATATCCGCCGCCTGCGGGAGAAGCTGGAGCCGGACCCGGCCCAGCCCAGATTCATCATGACCAAGTGGGGAGTGGGGTATTATTTTCAGTATGAAGAGCAGTCTGCAATTTAAGATCGGCCTGAGCTACCTCTCCATCATCATCGTCGTCCTGGCCATTCTCAACACCTATCCGCTCATCGAGTCGCAGAACCTGGTGTTCCGCTCCAAGGAGTCCACCGTCAGCAGCAGCGTCAAGGTCATCGAGTCGGCCCTGTCGGGTCTTTCCACCCTCACGGAGGGGAATGTGGAAAAGGCCCTCTCCGGCTTAGAGGAGACCGGCGTCAGCCGCGTCCTGGTCACGGACACCGCAGGCCGGGTGCTCTACGACACCCGCCAGCAGGAGAGCGCCCGGGGCCAGTACGCCTTTTACACGGAGATCGCCAAGGCCCTTTCGGGCAGCGACGAGTTTTACTGCGCCTTCGACGGGGAGGCGTTCTTGAGCCGCGGCGCGGCCCCGGTGGTGTATCGCAGCCAAATTATCGGCGCGGTCTATGCCTATCAGTATGACGCCCAGCAGGGGACTTTGCTGAAAGATCTGCAAAAGAACCTTATCACCATCTCCGCCGTGGTGGCGGTGCTGGTCATCGGCCTCAGCCTCCTGCTCTCCCGGATGTTCACCCAGCGCATCAGCCACCTGCTGCAAGCCATCGCCAGCGTCCGGGAGGGAGCCTATAACCACCGGGCTGTGGTAAAGGGCTCCGACGAGATCGCCCAGATCGCGGCGGAGTTCAACAGCCTCACCGGGCGGCTCCAGACCACGGAGGAGGCCCGGCGGCGCTTTGTGTCCGATGCCTCCCACGAGATGAAAACGCCCCTGGCGGGTATCAAACTGCTGTCGGATTCCATCCTGCAAACCGAGGACATCGACCCGGCCACCACTCGGGAATTTGTGGCGGACATCGGCCACGAGGCCGCCCGCTTAGAGCGCATCACCGAGGACCTGCTGCGTTTGACCCGGCTCGACAGCGGCGCCATGGAGCCCGCCGCGCCCGTGGCCGTGGCCCCGGTGCTGGAGCGGGCCGCCCGTATGCTGCACCCGGTGGCCGGCCAGCGGCATATCGACCTCACCTGGCAGGCAGACCCGGCGGCCACCGTCCTGGCAACGGAGGGCGATATTCACCAGATACTTTATAACTTAATGGAAAACGCCGTGAAATATACGGCTCCCGGCGGCTTCGTCCGCGCCGAGGTGGCCGTGGAGGAGGACTGCGTGGTCATGACCGTCCAGGATAACGGCATGGGCATTCCGGCGGAGGATATGCCCCATATTTTCGAGCGGTTTTACCGGGTGGACAAGGCCCGCTCCCGGGAGATCGGCGGCACGGGCCTGGGCCTGAGCATCGTGGGCGACACGGTGCAGCGCCGTGGCGGCGAGATCACCGTCGCGGACCGCCGGGGCGGCGGCACGGTGTTCACGGTGCGCTTCCCCCGGGTTACGGAGGTGACGGCATGAGAAACGGTATGAGAAAAAGAATTTGCCTCTGCCTCCTGGCTGCGCTGCTTTTGCTGCCGGTCGGGTGCGGAAAGAAAGAGGAGGAAAAGCTGCAGCTTCGCCTGTTCTACCCGGCATCGGACTACGAGGCCGGGGGCGATGTGCTGCACTCCCAGGCCATCGACTGGTCCGCCCAGGAGGAAAAGGACGCGGCCCGACAATTGGAGACGGTGGTGCAGCTTCTGCTGCCCGGCCGGTCGGACGCGGACTTCCCCTCGCCCCTGCCCGAGGGTACGGAGCTTTTGAGCTGCTCCGTCTCCGGCGGCGTGGCTACGCTGGATTTCTCCGCCGCCTATGGCCGCCTGTCGGGCTTCGGCCTGACCGTCGCCAATTACTGCATCACCCTCTCGGCGGCTCAGATACCCGGTGTGCGCTGGATCGAGATCTTGGTGGACGGCGCGCCCCTCCCCGGTCAGACCCAGTACCTGACCACCGGGGATGTGCTGCTCACCAGCTCTGAGGATGTGGTAAAGGCCGTGCAGGTAACGCTCTATTTCCCGGACGAAACGGGCACTCTCCAGCCGGAGAAACGGGAGCTGCTGATCTACGAGGGCGAGAACCATTGCCAGCGTGTCATGGAGGCCCTGCTGTCCGGCCCCACCACCGAGGGCCTCACCGCCCTGCTCCCCGCCTCCGTGCAGATGCCCGGCGTGTGGATGGAGGACGATGTGTGCTGCCTGAATTTTACCTTCGCCGACTATCGGACCCTGTGCGAGAGCACCGTGGGCCAGGAGAGCCTGGTGCAGGGCCTGGTCAGGTCCCTGTGCAGCCTCAGCGGGGTGGAGCGGGTGCAGATCTTGGTCAACGGCGGCTACCGCACCCGCCTGGGTACGGTGGACATCGAAAACCCCATCTGGCCGTGACCGGTTTCCTGGAATATTTTGGCAAAAACATAAAAACGGGAGGGAAGTCCGAGCTTCCCTCCCGCTTTGTGCATAGATGGTGAAAAATGACCCCGTAAATTGCACCGCAAACTTCGCCGATATTTCCCCTTTTTTGCACCATTAGCTTCCCAGAAATTGCACCGAAATGCACCAAATTTCGCTGCTTCCGGGCGGTAATATATTCGTCCCCGGGCCGCCAGTAAGGACACTCGTCCGCCCACGCCGACAAAAACCGAACCATCTCATCCTCGTCCAGATCCATCTCACAAACATAGTCCTCATACTCATCATCAAAAGAATAAAACACACATGTTTCGCATTTCGTACTCATAAAATTTCCTCCGTCCCGACCGTGATTTCTTATCTTAAATTCATTATACCCCGCCGCTTTCCCGCCGTCAACGATGGGATTTTTTGCCCGGTGGGAAAAAATTCAAAGAAAAGTAATGACTTTTGCCCTGTATTCGGCTACAATAAGGTGAAAATCAAAATAGGAGGACATCCTTTTGAAGAAACTCTATGATGCGGTGGAGCGCTTTTGTGCGCGCCATCCCCGGTTTGGCATCCCGAATTTGATGCGGTACATCGTCATCGGCAATGTGGTGGTGTATTTCCTGTCTATGCTCAGCCGCAACACCGACGCGGCGGCCTTGGACTTCTTGGCCTTTAACCTAAACGGCCTGCTCCACGGCGAGATCTGGCGGATCGTCACCTACATCTTCGTGCCCGGGTACAGCAGCCCCTTTGCCCTGCTTATCGCCCTGTATTTCTACTACTGGATCGGCTCGACCCTGGAGCGGGAATGGGGTACGCCTAAGTTTACCTTATATTATTTAGGCGGCGCGGCGCTGACGGTGGTGGGCGTGATCCTCACCAGCCTTATCACCGGCAACCACTACCTGACCCTGGCCGGGACGGGGTATGTGAACCTGTCCATGTTCCTGGCCTTTGCGGTGCTGTTCCCCAATATGACGGTGCTGCTGTTCTTCATCATTCCCATTAAGATCAAGTGGCTGGCCATCATCGACGGGGCGTTCTTCGCCATTGAGATCGTGGGGGCCATCCTCTCCGGGAATGTGGTGGGGGCCATCACCCCGGTGCTGGCACTGCTGAACTTCGCCCTGTTTGCAACGCCCTATTTGAGCTATATGCGCCAGCGGACCCAGTACCGCCACTCGGCGGGGGCTACCAACTTCCGGCGGACGGTACACCAGGCCCAAAAGCAGCAGGAAAAGGCGCCCTACCGCCACAAGTGCGCCGTGTGCGGCCGCACGGACACGGACTACCCCGATTTGCAGTTCCGCTATTGCAGCAAGTGCGCCGGGTATCACTGCTTCTGCCAGGATCATATTTTCTCCCATGTGCATTTCACCGAGGAGCCTTGACGGATATGGCTTTTTCCGATAAAATAGGATAAACTATTCTGCGAGGTAAGAATATGGCTAACGGATTTATTGACAAGGCGCGCATTACCGTTCGGGCCGGCAACGGCGGCAACGGGGCGGTGGCCTTTCACAGAGAAAAGTACATTGCGGCTGGCGGCCCCGATGGCGGCGACGGCGGCAACGGCGGAAGCATCATCGTGCAGGTGGACGACAATATGTCCACCCTCATGGACTTCCGCTACAAGCGAAAATATGTGGCCGGAAGCGGCGTGGACGGCCAGGGCGGCCGCAAGAGCGGCAAGGACGGCGAGAGCCTGACCATCCGGGTGCCCCGGGGGACCTTGATCCGGGACGCGGAGACGGGCGAAATTATCAAGGATATGTCGGACAAGGAGCCCTTTGTCCTGTGCAAGGGCGGCCGGGGCGGCTGGGGCAACCAGCATTTTGCCACCCCCACCCGGCAGGTGCCGCGGTTTGCCAAGGCGGGCCTGCCCGGCGAGAGCCACGATGTGATTTTGGAATTGAAGCTGCTGGCGGATGTGGGGCTGGTGGGCTTTCCCAATGTGGGAAAATCCACGCTTTTAAGCGTTGTGAGCAAGGCGCACCCGAAAATTGCCAACTACCACTTTACCACCCTCTATCCCAACCTGGGCGTGGTGTATGTGGACGACGGCGTCAGCTTCGTGATGGCGGACATTCCCGGCATCATCGAGGGAGCCAGCGAGGGCGCGGGCCTGGGCCACGACTTCCTGCGGCACATTGACCGGTGTCGGCTGCTTGTCCACCTGGTGGATGTATCCGGCAGCGAAGGCCGGGACCCGGTGGCGGACTTTGACGCCATCAACGAGGAACTGAAAAATTATTCCCCGGAGCTTGCCACCCGGCCTCAGATCGTGGTGGGCAACAAGACCGACCTTCTGCAAGACCCGGAGCAGCTTGAGACCCTTAAGAAGCATGTGGAGGAGGCGGGCTACACCTTCCTGGAGATGTCCGCCGCCACCCACCAGGGGACGAGGGAGCTGGTGCAGACCATCGGGCGGATGCTCTCCCAGCTTCCGCCGGTGGTGGTATACGAGCCGGAGTATGTGCCCCGGCCCCCGGAGGTGGACACCTCCCAGCCGCTTAATATCCATGTGGAGGACAATACCTGGCTGGTGGAGGGCCCGTGGCTGCAGCGGCTCATGGCCAACATCAATTTCTCCGACTATGAGAGCCGGATGTATTTCGACAAAATGCTGCGCCAGAGCGGGCTGTTTGACCGGCTGGAGCAGATGGGTATCCAGGACGGGGACATCGTATCCATGTACAACCTGGAGTTTGAATACCAGCATTGACGGCATGAAAAAGACACGCGGGCGGCAAAAACCTGCGCGTCTTTTTTGGTTATTCCGGGGGAAAATCCTCGCGGTTTGCCATGTGCATAACGGAGACCTCGTAGGCGGTGCGCTGCTGGGTCTCGCCGTCTACCACCTTTAAGTACACCCGGCTCTGGACCCGGCCCTCGGCGCAGAAGCTGTCGCCGGTGGTGAGCTCCGCCGCCTGCCGGGCCAGGAGGCCCCAGCAGATAACGGGGAGGTAATCGGAGCGGCCACAGCGGCGGTTCACCGCCAGGAGCAGGTCGCAAATTTCTCGGCCCAGGGGCGTGCTGCGCAGGACCGGGGGCTTGCACACCGCGCCGCACAGGCAGATGCGGTTTTTGATCTCCGCGCCGGGGGCCAAGGTCAGGCTGCGGGCAAAGACGGAGAGGACCAGGCGCCGCCCGGTGCCGCTGCGGTTATTGAAGGAGCGGAGCTGGCCCAGGAGCTTCACGGTGTCGCCGGGAGCGATGCCCTCGGGCAGAAGGCTCTCCCGCACCAGCACCGGCAGCTCGTCATTCAGGCCGGAAAGCCGCGGTACGGACAGCAGAAAGCGGTAAAAGGATTCTCCGTGGTTGGTGTGGGACAGCTCCGGGGCCGTGAGCACCCCGCCGCATAGTTCGACATGATTATAGCAATCCTCCATGGCTTGACCATTCCTTTCGCTTTGACGGTAGATTTCCATGGGACACTATATGGCGCGGCGGGGGAGAATATGCCCTTTTCAAGGGACGCAAAATATTGTATAATGAGAAAAAACGAAAGGAGCGAGGATGCTCATGCGATATAAAGGAAAAGTTTACAGGCCGCCCAGCGAGGCGTACAGCCTCATCGTGCAGGTGACCTACGGGTGCAGCCACAACCGCTGCGCCTTTTGCGATATGTACGATGACAAGCACTTTGCCATGCGGCCTATGGAGGAAATCCGGGAGGATTTTGAGTTGGCCCGGCGGGTCTACCGGCGCGTGGAGCGGGTGTTTTTGGCCGACGGCGACGCGCTGATGCGCAGGACTGGGGACCTGGTGGAGATACTGGGGCTGGTGTACGGGCTGTTTCCCGAGTGTGAGCGGGTGACCTGCTACGCTTCGCCTGCCAGCATCCAGGTGAAGTCCGAGGAGGAGCTGCGGCTGCTGCGGGAAAAGGGACTGAAAATGGTGTATATGGGCCTGGAATCCGGCTGCGACGCCGTGCTGGAGCGGATGAACAAGGGCCACACGGCGGCGCAGATCATCCAGGCCGGGCAGAAGGCACGGCGGTGCGGCTTGCAGCTTTCGGTGACGGCCATTTCCGGCCTTGGCAGCCGGGAGCTGTGGCGGGAGCACGCAGTGGAGACGGCCAAGGCGTTCAGCGCCATAAATCCCGAATATATCGGGCTGCTGACGCTGATGGTGGAGCGGGGAACACCGCTGGAAAAGTGGGTGCGGGAGGGCAGCTTCCATGTGCTGGACCCGGTGGAGGTCATGCAGGAGATGGAGCTGTTTTTGCAGCACATTGATAGCCCGGGGAGTGTATTCCGCATGAATCATGCGTCCAATTATTTGACGCTGAAGGGGACCTTGAACCAGGACCGGGAGCGGCTTTTGCAGCAGGTGCGGCAAGGGCTGGCGGGCCGGGGACTGAAGGAGGAGTTTATGCGGGCGCTGTGAGGGGGCGCGGGCACGGCATTACATGAAGTGCGGTACCGGCGACCCCTCAGTCACGGCTTCGCCGTGCCAGCTCCCCTTGCGCAGGGGAGCCTTTGGGGACGATGGATGCGGATTGCCACGGGCGCTTTGCGCCCTCGCAATGACACCATTTGCATGAAGTGCGGTGCTGCGGGCGGGGTAGAACCCCGCCCCTACGCATTTTAGCGGCGGGCGGACAGAGGCGTTCGCCGCTACACGGGATATTACGGATTGCCACAGCCAGTTTGAGAACTGGCTTCGCAATGACACATTGCATGAGGCATGGTGCAAGACAGGGCGGCGGGGTGAGGGCACCCCGCCCTACGCATGGTAAGGAGTGCCTGCGGGCGGGGCGTCGTGGACGCCGCCCCCTACGGAGGGTTTACAGGGGGTGCGTGGAGCGGGCCAATGTGGGCATCGGCCCCTACGGAAATTTACAAGTAGTGCGGTGGAGCGGGCGACCGCGAGGGTCGCCCCTATGGAGAGGTTGCAAGGGGTGTTGGGGCCGACCCCTCAGTCACGGCTTCGCCGTGCCAGCCTGCCCACCGTCGTGCCAGCCGATTCCCGGCCACTGTCGTGGC